>NZ_AP014612.1:1200000-1500000 GCF_002355215.1 Streptococcus troglodytae | reverse complement strand
TTTAGAAAGGAATTTTTGATGTTAGTTGCAAGAGATAAAAATGGAAAGTTGATTAATCTTCTGGATGGCATTCCTGATAAAAGTGATTTTTATTGTCCTGCCTGCCAGTCGCCTGTACGTCTCAAAAACGGCAGGGTTATACGTCCGCATTTTGCCCATGTTGCTTTGCAAGGCTGCCAATTTTACAGTGAAAATGAGTCCGCTGAGCACCTAAACTTGAAAGCAGAACTCTATCAGTCATTATCTCAGACAGAAAGTGTTGAGATCGAAAAAGTCATACCAGAACCTGAACAAATCGCAGATTTGTTAGTCAATCATAACCTAGCTTTAGAAGTTCAGTGTTCCCGCTTGTCCGAAGCTCGTCTGTGTGAGCGAACGCAGGCCTATCAGAACAATGGTTATCAGGTACTGTGGCTGCTTGGGGAGAAACTCTGGTTGGGTAGGCGCTTATCCAGCTTGCACAAACAGTTTCTTTGTTTTTCGCAAAACATGGGCTTTCATCTCTGGGAATTGAATATTAATAGGCGTGAATTGCGACTCAAGTACTTGATTTATGAAGATATTTTTGGCAAAGTCTATTATCAGACCAAATCTTGTTCTTTCGATAATCACATGATGCTCTTTTTACGCCTGCCCTATGCTAAACAAGGATTAGTTTCTTATCACGTTCAGCAACGTAGGCAGGTTGGTTTAGCTATTCAAAAACAACTGCTAGCACGCAATCCGCGTTGGCTGCGTCAGCAAGAACTTGCTTATTCACAAGGGTGTAATCTGATAGCACAATCAGATGTTGACTTTTTCCCGCAGGTAAGACCACCGCAATGTTCAAGGGGCTTTTGTCAAATTAATCAGGATGTATCTCATTTTAGCGCAGCTTTTTTTCAATATTATCAAAAGCAAAAAGACAAAGAAACTCAAACACTGTATCCACCAGCCTTTTATGATAAAATGAAAGAAGAATAATCATAAAAGGAGAGGTTTATGTCTGATAATCGCAGTCATATTGAAGAAAAATACCAGTGGGATTTGACCACCATTTTTTCAAACGATCAAGCTTGGGAAAAAGAGGAGAAATCTTTAGTTAAGGATTTGGAAATAGCTGCTAAAAGAGCAGGTCATCTGCTTGACTCCAGTCAAAGTCTGTTGGAGATTACAGAGCTTTATCTGGTTCTTAGCCGTCGTTTGGAAAAACTTTATGTTTATGCTTCGATGAAGAATGACCAAGATACTACGGTCAGTTACTATCAAGAATTACAAGCTAAGGCAACAGCTTTGGTCGCTAAATTTAATCAAACTTTTGCTTTCTATGAGCCTGAATTTATGCTTTTATCGGCAGAAAAATATCAGGATTTTGTGAAGCAATGTCCAGATTTGTTGGTTTACCACCATTTTTTTGAAAAACTATTCAAGCAAAAAGAGCACGTCCTTTCTCAAAAGGAAGAGGCACTTTTGGCTGGGGCCAGTGAAATTTTTGGTGCTGCTGGTGAAACCTTTGAAATTCTTGATAATGCCGATATTGTCTTTCCTTGGGTAAAAGACGAGACAGGAGAAAAAATTGAACTGTCTCATGGTAATTTTATCAGTTTGATGGAATCCAAAAATCGTAAAGTTCGACAAGAAGCTTATCAGGCCATGTACAGCATTTATGAGCAGTATCAACACACTTATGCTAAAATGCTGCAAACCAATGTTAAAGTTAATAATTTCCAAGCGAAAATCAGAAACTATAAGAGTGCGCGTGAAGCTGCTCTGGCAGCTAATTTTATTCCCGAAACTGTTTATGACACTTTAGTAGAAGCGGTCCATAATCACTTACCTTTGTTACGGCGTTATATGAAGCTAAGGCAAAACGTTTTAGGCCTTGATGATCTTAAGATGTATGATATTTACGTACCACTCTCAGAAATGGATATGACTTTTACTTATGAAGCAGCCTTGGACAAAGCAGAAGAAGTGTTAGCTATTTTTGGGCGAGACTATGCTGAGCGTGTGCATCGTGCATTTAGGGAGCGTTGGATTGATGTACGAGTCAATAAAGGCAAGCGTTCAGGCGCTTATTCAGGCGGTTCCTATGACACCAATGCTTTTATATTGCTTAACTGGCAGGATACTTTGGATAACCTCTTCACTCTTGTGCATGAAACAGGACATTCTTTGCATTCTACTTTTACACGTGAAAACCAACCCTATGTTTATGGTGATTATTCTATTTTTCTGGCAGAAATTGCTTCGACAACCAATGAAAATATTTTGACAGAGACACTGCTCAAAGAAGCAACAGATGAGAAACAGCGTTTTGCGATTTTGAATCATTACCTTGATGGTTTCAAAGGAACGGTTTTCCGCCAAACACAATTTGCAGAATTTGAAGACTTGATTTATAAGGCTGATCAAGCAGGTGACGTTTTGACCAGTGATTATTTGAATAATCTCTATGCGGATCTCAATGAAAAATACTATGGTTTAAGCAAGAAAAATAATCCGGAAATTCAGTATGAATGGGCTAGGATTCCGCATTTCTATTACAATTTTTATGTTTATCAGTATGCCACAGGCTTTGCTGCAGCCAGTTTTTTGGCTCACAAAATTGTTCATGGCAATCAAGAAGATAAGGACAAATATCTCAATTATCTCAAAGCTGGAAATTCAGACTATCCTCTCAATGTTATTGCTAAAGCAGGTCTTGATATGACTGAGTCGACCTATATTGATCAAGCTTTCAAAGTCTTTGAAGAACGGTTAATAGAGTTGGAAGAATTGGTCGAAAAAGGATTTGATTAATAAGATAGCTTAAAAGCTATCTCAGACTGAAGACAAAGTCTTTAGAATTCATTTTCTAAGGGCTTTTATTGTTTCGCGTTTTTTTGCTATAATGATAAAATAAATCTTAATGAGATGAAAACGAAAAAGGTTCAGGAGGTCCGCTATGTTAGACATTCGTCAATTACAGTTGAATGATGCGCTTGCCTTTGAGCGCTTTCAAGCGAGTTTATTGGCTGAAGCTAAGAACAATCCCTTTGTTGAGCCTTTTGTTACGACAATAACCTCTTTTACTCAATTTCTTGAACGTAGCAAGCAATGTGAGCTTTCTGTAGGAAATAGTGCTTGGTCTATTTTTTCAAGTTACTATGCTTTTATTGATGGAGAAATCGTTGGGAAGTTACAGTGTTTTTGGCAATCAGATAAAGCTGATATCAAAAGGATTGGTAATATTGGTTACATCACTTTGGCATCTCATAGAAGGCAAGGGATTGCTGAGAAGATGTTGTCTTTTGCTTTAGAACGGTTTAAAGAACGTGGTCATCAAAAAGTTTTAGTGACTGTACCTGAAAACAATCTTCCCAGTCGTTCTCTGCTTGAAAAAATTGGTGGTCAATTGGAAGGAATTGTTAGGGAAACTTATCGTGGACAAGACATTCAATTAGCACGTTATTGGATAGATTTAGAATAGAAAGTAATCAAATATGCTATTCATTATTTTTGATGGTGGGAAATTTTAATGAAATGGAGAAAATATGCCACAAACAGCTTTTATTTGGGATTTAGATGGAACCCTGATTGATTCTTATGAGGCTATTATGGAAGCACTTGCGGTCACTTATGAAACTTTTGGTTTTGATTTTCAAGCGGAGTCCATTCGGCACTATATTATCAAAGAATCGGTTGGAAAACTCTTAGATATACTGGCAAAGCAGCACGGCTTTTCTTTCAAAAAATTAAAAACCTTCTTCACCCAAGAGCAAGTTAAGCGTGATGATAAGATCAAGTTGATGCCCTTTGCCAAAGAAGCGCTGCAGTGGGCCAAAGACAGAGGAATTAAGCAGTTTATGTATACCCATAAAGGTGCATCTACTGGAGCGGTGCTGGCAGAATTAGGGATTGCGTCTTATTTTACTGAGGTATTAACAAGTGTGTCGGGATTTGAACGCAAACCGCATCCGCAGGGAATCTTTTACCTGTTGGAGAAATACCATTTGGATAAGGATAGAACTTACTATATTGGTGATAGACGTCTAGATGTAGAAGTTGCTGAAAATGCAGGCATCAAATCTATTAATCTAGCTCAACCCCATTCAGCTGTTAATCAGAAAATTGACAATCTGCAAGTCTTGACTCAGTTGAAAGAATTCTAGAAATGTCTTCCTTAACCTAAGTTAGGGAATTTTTGTTATAATAAAAATCATGGTTAAATCTTACAGTAAAAATGCAAATCGCAACATGCGACGCCCTGTTGTCAAAAAAGAGATTCTTCATTACATGCGTCAGGAACAAAAGGAAAACAGTGGCTTTCTCAAGGAGATGGAACTATTTGCTCATGAGGAGAATATTCCAATCATTCCCCAAGAGACTGTGGTGTATTTTCGTTTTCTCTTGCAGACTTTTCAGCCTAAGAATATCTTAGAAATTGGGACAGCTATTGGTTTTTCAGCACTTTTGATGGCTGAAAATGCTCCGCAGGCAACTATCACAACGATAGAGCGCAATCCTGAAATGGTTGCTCTAGCTAAGGAAAATTTTGCAAACTATGATAGTCGAAAGCAGATTAGCTTGCTAGAAGGAGATGCTGCCGATATTTTAACTAAACTGAATGGAAATTACGATTTCGTCTTTATGGATTCGGCCAAGTCAAAATATATTGCTTTCTTGCCAACTGTTCTAGAGTATTTAGAGATTGGCGGTATCATTGTTTTAGATGATGTTTTTCAAGGCGGCGATATTGTCAAGCCAATTGACGAAGTTCATCGCAGTCAGCGTACCATTTATCGTGGTTTACAAAAGCTATTTGACGCAACACTGAAACATCCTGATTTGACTGCCAGCTTGCTGCCACTTGGTGATGGTTTGCTGCTGATTCGTAAAAACCGCAAAGAGATTGGTTTGATTGATTAAGTCATTTTTAAGAAATTATGATATAATAAAGGGGTTAATGACAAAAAGGAGTTTATCAAGAATGAAAAAACGTACGATTGCTACAGGACTTGTGACCTTGCTTTCTATTGTGACTTTAGCGGCTTGTTCAAAAACAAGCCAAAACAGTAAAATTGCCACAATGAAAGGTGACACGATTACTGTTGCAGATTTTTATAATGAAGTAAAGAATTCAACAGCTTCGAAGCAGGCTGTACTGTCGCTCTTAGTTTCAAAAGTTTTTGAAAAGCAATACGGCGATAAGGTTTCTGATAAGGAAGTGACAAAAGCTTATAATCAAGCTGCTAAGTACTATGGCGATTCTTTCTCAAGTGCTTTGGCTTCACGCGGCTATACAAAAGAAGATTATAAGAAACAAATTCGTTCTGAAAAATTAATAGAATATGCTGTTAAGGAAGAAGCTAAGAAAGAAATAACAGACGCTAGTTATAAGTCAGCTTATAAGGATTATAAACCGGAAGTAACAGCTCAAGTGATTCAATTGGATAGTGAAGATAAAGCAAAATCTGTTTTAGAAGAAGCTAAGGCAGATGGTGCAGACTTTGCTAAAATTGCCAAAGATAATACCAAAGGAGATAAGACCGAATATAGCTTTGATTCAGGCTCAACTAATCTTCCCAGTCAAGTTTTATCGGCTGCGTTGAATCTTGATAAGGATGGTGTTTCAGATGTCATTAAGGCGTCTGATTCAACGACTTATAAACCTGTTTACTATATTGTCAAAATCACGAAAAAGACTGACAAAAACGCCGATTGGAAAGCTTATAAGAAACGTCTGAAAGAAATTATCGTTTCTCAAAAATTAAATGACAGTAATTTCCGTAATGCTGTTATTGGAAAAGCCTTTAAGAAAGCTAATGTCAAAATTAAAGACAAGGCCTTTAGTGAGATCTTATCACAATATGCAGCAGCCAGCGGAAGTGGCTCTTCAGGGTCAGCGACAACTACAACAGCCGCTTCAAGCGCTGCAACAACGGCCGCTGATGATCAAACAACAGCAGCAGAGACAACAGCAGCAGAATAAAGGGCTTGTAAAGATTGACGAATGTTGAAAAAGTCAGTATAATTATCTTGTCAAGAATAATTTTTCTCTCATTTGCTTCAGAAAAATAGCGGTTGATGTGAGCTATGCAAATAGAAAAATTTGGCTGCTTGATTGATAAACAGAATAACATAATAAGAATGACAAGTTCATTGAATGAAGGTGGTACCGCGGTTTTTTCGCCCTTCTTACAGTGAACTTGTTTTTTGGAGAAAAAGCTATGAAGAGTTTTCAAATCAAACAAAAAATGTGGTCGCTCGGTGGTAAATTTACCATTACAGATGAGTTAGGAATCCCAACTTATCAGGTAGAGGGCTCCCTCTTTAAAATTCCAAAGACATTTATCATTTCGGATATGCAGGGTAAACAGATCAGTCGCATCCAAAGGAAAACTTGGACCTTCCTTCCTAAGTTTTATGTCAATTTACACGACGGTTCTACATTTTTTCTGAAAAGAGATCTGTCATTTTTTAAACCTCACTATACCATCAAAGATCTAGGTATGGAAATTCAAGGCGATTTCTGGGATATGAATTTTCGGCTCTTTCAAAATGGTCAAGAAGTTGCTAGTATTTCTCAGGAATGGCTGCGCCTGACCTCGACTTATAATATTGAAGTATATGATGATCAATATGCAGACTTAGTGATATCACTGGTCATTGCTATTGACTATGTCAAGGCGATTGAAAATAGCTCTGCAGCTAATGGTGGTAGCTAATTAAAAGAAAATAATAGAAAAGGACAAGAATTAAATGAAACAATTAACATCAGCTCAAGTCCGCCAAATGTGGTTAGATTTTTGGAAATCAAAGGATCATGCTATCGAACCGTCGGCTAATCTCGTCCCTGTTAATGATCCCACACTGCTGTGGATTAATTCAGGTGTTGCAACGCTGAAAAAATATTTTGATGGTTCTGTTATCCCTGAAAACCCACGCATTACCAATGCGCAAAAGGCCATCCGCACTAATGATATTGAAAATGTAGGGAAAACAGCTCGCCATCATACCATGTTTGAAATGCTGGGAAATTTTTCCGTTGGAGATTACTTCCGTGATGATGCTATCAAATGGGGCTTTGAACTTTTGACCAGCCCTGAGTGGTTTGATTTACCAAAAGATAAGCTCTATGTGACCTATTATCCAGATGATAAGGATTCTTACAATCGCTGGATTGAATGCGGTGTTGAGCCAAGTCACCTGATTCCGATTGAAGATAATTTTTGGGAAATCGGAGCTGGACCTTCAGGACCAGACACGGAAATTTTCTTTGATCGTGGAGAAGATTTTGATCCAGACCATATTGGTGTGCGCCTTTTGGCCGAGGATATCGAAAACGACCGCTACATTGAAATCTGGAACATCGTTTTGTCCCAATTCAATGCTGATCCAGCTGTTCCGCGTTCTAAATACAAGGAACTGCCTCATAAAAATATCGATACGGGAGCTGGTTTAGAGCGCTTGGTTGCGGTTATGCAAGGAGCGAAAACCAATTTTGAAACGGATCTTTTCATGCCAATCATTCGTGAGATTGAAAAATTATCTGGTAAAACGTATGACCAAGATGGTGACAATATGAGCTTCAAGGTCATTGCAGACCATATTCGCTCTCTCTCATTTGCTATTGGTGATGGTGCTCTGCCGGGAAACGAAGGCCGTGGTTATGTCCTTCGCCGTCTTCTTCGTCGTGCAGTTATGCACGGCCGTCGTTTAGGCATCAATGAACCCTTCTTGTACAAATTGGTTCCAACCGTTGGTAAGATTATGGAATCCTACTATCCAGAAGTGCTTGAAAAACAGGATTTTATTGAAAAAATTGTCAAGCGTGAAGAAGAAACCTTTGCACGCACCATTGATGCGGGCTCAAACATGTTAGATCAACTTTTGGCTGATTTGAAGGCCGCTAATAAAGACACGCTTGAAGGAAAAGCTATTTTCAGACTTTATGATACTTATGGCTTCCCAGTAGAATTGACCGAAGAATTGGCTGAGGATCAAGGTTTCAAGATAGATCATAAAGGTTTCCAAGCTGCCATGAAAGAACAACAAGAACGTGCGCGTGCCAATGTTGTCAAAGGCGGCTCCATGGGTATGCAAAATGAAACGCTGTCAAATATTACTGAGAAATCTGTTTTCAATTATGAAAAAGAAGTACTTGACAGCAGCCTTTCTGTCATCATTGCTGACAATGAGCGTATAGAAGCAGTATCAGAAGGTCAAGCTCTGCTTGTTTTTGCGGAGACACCATTCTATGCTGAAATGGGTGGACAAGTAGCTGACCATGGGCTTATCAAGAATGATAAGGGGGACACCGTTGCTCGTGTGACAGATGTGCAAAGAGCACCAAATGGTCAAGCCCTTCACACGGTTGATGTTTTGGGCAGCTTATCAGTAGGACAAGTCTATCATTTGGAAATTGATCATAAACGCCGCAATCGAGTTATGAAAAATCATACAGCTACTCATCTTCTCCATGCAGCTCTTCACAATGTCATTGGTAATCACGCCACTCAGGCAGGTTCTCTCAATGAAGTGGAATTCTTGCGTTTTGACTTTACCCACTTTGAAGCGGTAACGCCAGAAGAGCTCCGCCGAATTGAAGAAGAGGTTAATGAACAAATTTGGAAGGCTATTCCTGTGACAACCATTGAAACAGACCTTGATACCGCTAAGGGTATGGGTGCCATGGCTCTCTTTGGTGAAAAATATGGTAAAAATGTACGCGTGGTTTCTATTGGTGACTATTCCGTTGAACTTTGTGGTGGTACCCATCTTAAAAATACTTCTGAGATTGGCATCTTCAAGATTGTCAAAGAAGAAGGTATTGGTTCGGGAACTCGCCGTATCCTAGCTGTGACCAGTAAAGAAGCCTTTGAAGCTTACCGTCAAGAAGAAGATAGTCTAAAAGAAATTGCCGCAGCGCTTAAAGCGCCTCAAATGAATCAGGTAGCTAGCAAGGTAGTTTCGCTGCAAGACCAATTGCATAAACTGCAAAAGGAGAATGCCGAGCTGAAAGAAAAAGCAGCCGCAGCAGCCGCAGGCGATATCTTCAAAGATGTTAAGGAAGCCAAGGGTCTGCGCTATATTGCAAGTCAAGTAGAAGTTGCCGATGCAGGCGCGCTCCGCACCTTTGCTGACCAATGGAAACAAAAAGACTACTCTGACGTTCTCGTTTTAGTTGCTAGCATTGGTAAAAAGGTCAATGTTCTTGTTGCTAGCAAGTCTCAAGACGTTCACGCTGGTAATCTCATTAAGACTTTGGCACCAATCGTTTCAGGCCGCGGTGGCGGAAAATCAGATATGGCTATGGCCGGTGGTTCAGATGCAGCAGCCATCAAAGATTTGATTGCCGCAGTGGCAGAAAATTTGTAAAATTTATCTTTGCAAAAAATGATTTAATAACTAATCAAAAGGTTTTGGGTATGCCCCAAAACCTTTTTTGTAATGGTATAACTTTAGACCGTTTCCTGACTTCGTGTGAAACAAACCATGTGCAATTAAACCGCACCTCAATTGATAGATTTTGTATTCATCTTTTTTGGGGCGATATTGACAGGCTCCTGATTTTATAAGTGCTTTATTTAACACTTTTCACTTTTAAGAAGGAATTGGTTCTTAAAGCTTTTAGATCAACATCATTAGATAAAATGCCAATTTTTAGCAAGTCGCTGGCTACAGTATCGAAACTGTCATAAGCACCTGAATAGCTCGGTTTAAAAGTATAGCTCTTTAGACTGGTAAGATTGCTGTCTTTACTACCAGCAACATAGTTTTTATTTAGTTGAATATCAACCATTTCTTCTTTGTGTTTTTGTATCCAGTCAGCTGCTTTTTGCATAGCTAGCGTATATTTGGCTGCGACAGCCGGATGTTTTTTGGCTATATCGTTTGATACATAAGCGACACAGCAATATTCGTTTTTGAATCCTTTGTCAGTTGATGAATTAGCCAATGTTTTAAAGCCGTATTGTTTTTTAAGAACTTCAGTGTCCGGATCGCCGAGGGCAATGGCATCAACTTCGCCTTTGTCCAGAACCTGCCCTAACTGATCGCTTTGGTAAGTAACAAAACTGACATCGCCTTTCTCATCAGAGACTTTTAAACCAGATTTTGCCAGAACACGTTTAGCAAAGATAGCAGGACTACCCGCAACAGCAGTCACCCCGATTTTTTTACCTTTTAGATCAGCAGCAGACTTGATTTTGCCGTCCTTTGTTAATACCTGCAGACAGCCGGTATGCAGGCCGGTTGTGATTTTAAGTTTAGCACCATTAGTTAGAGGCTGGATAATACTTGCCATCAAAGAGTTAGAGGCATCAATCTTACCGGCATTTAAAGCATCAAGATTAGAAGTATCTTGTCCGATTTTAATAACCTTGTATTTCAATCCTAAATCATCAAAAAAGCCTTTTTCAATAGCTATCTGTTGGGGAGCACCGCAAAGATCAGAGTTTTCAGAAATTTTTAGGACGTAAGAATCTTTTTCAGAAGCATTATAATTTTCAGATGTCGAAGTAGAGGACTTTGAACAGGCTGCCAAGCTCACTGATATGATGAATAAAACAAGTCCAAGTCTGAGACATTTTGGGGTTGATGATTTTATCATTAGCGTTTTCCTCTTTTCTTTAGAAATTCAATATGTGTAAGATCTTTTCTTTAATAGCAATAAAGTTCTGAGAATCTCTTTCTCTTGGTCTTTTCAAGTCAACTGCAATCTTTTCCTTAATGACAGCTGGTCTTGGTGTCATGGCAAACACGCGCTCAGAGAGAAAAACAGCTTCTTCGACATCATGAGTTACCATAATCATAGTAATTTTGCGTTTTTGCCAAATATCAATAAGATCAGCCTGCATCTTGCTTCTGGTAAAGGCATCCAAAGCGCCAAATGGCTCATCAAGAAGTAAGACATCAGGATTATTAATCAATGCTCTAGCAATATTGACCCGTTGCTGCATACCACCAGATAGATGATGAGGATAGGCTTTTTCAAAACCACTTAGTCCAACTAAATTGATATAATCTTTAACTTCTGTCAGACGTTCTTTTTCTTTATTCAACTTTAGACCTAGGGCGATGTTATCATAAACAGTTAGCCAAGGATAAAGGGTTGCTTCTTGAAAGACAAAGCCAAGCTTTCGCGAGGGTTGGGTAATTATCTGATTATCCAGCCAAACCTCACCTTGACTGGCTTTCTCCAGACCTGCAATGATACGCAGAAGAGTTGTTTTGCCGCTTCCTGAAGGGCCGACAAGCGAAATAAATTCACCAGCATCAATATCCGTATTAATCTGATGCAGCGCCTCAATTTCTGTATGCGCATCATTAGTTGCTTTAAAGATCTTTTGAACGTGATTAATCCTGAGAGATCCTACCATTTAATAAATCCTTTCTGCCATGAGAGTAATCTGTCACGAACCTTGAAAAGAAGTGTAATAATCAAGCTAAAAGTAACAGCGATAGTAATTAGTCCAGCATAGACATTAGCATAGCCTAAGACTTCTCTCTGCCAGTTGATATACCAGCCAATACCGTATTTAACGCCCAGCATTTCTGCTGTCATCAGGGTTATAAAACTGGTACAGGCACCATTGAAAATACCGACAAAAACATTGGGCAGACTGGCTGGAAAAGCAACGTGAGCAATCTTTTGAAAAGTTGTAGCTCCAAGAGTATCAGCAACTTCAAAATAAGTCTTTTTGACATTCTGAATACCGGAGTTGGTTAAAATTGTTACAGGAAACCAGACAGAAAGACTAATCAGAAAAATACTGGCTGCAAAGCTTGTAGGAAAAGCCGTTAAAGCTAGAGGAACAAAGGCTGTGGATGGAATCGGTCCTAGAATTTTGACAATTGGATCTAACCAGTAATTAAAGGAGGTAAACCAACCAACTAAAACACCTGTTAATAAACCTAAAGCAATTCCGACAGCCCACGAAATAGCAAGTAACCGCAGTGAAAAGAGATCACATTTTAGAATAAAAGGACCACTTTTGACAAAGACCGCTAGAATTTTATTGGGACTGGGAAAGAAAATCTCAGGTAGTAAGCCCAACTTTTCAGTGACAAGATTATAGATAGCCAATGCCAAATAGCTGGTGCCAATAAAATAGCTTTTGTGATAAAAGTTTCCTTTTTTATGGCTTACAATACTGAAAAGGGCCGCTATGAGCGAAAGGGCAAAAGAAATCCAAAGAAAATATAAATACCAAGGCTGGATTTTAGTAAAACTGACAGCAGATTTAGGAATGAGAAGCTGTGCTAAAATCGTCAGTAAAATAGCAGAACTAGTGAAAAATAAACGATAATAGTCTTTTGCAGTCTTCAAAAAAAATCATCTCCTTTCTTTATTTTCCTCATTATACTACCAGTCAAATTATTTGCATAATTAATAAAAATTAGACTGGGGCATAAGAAATTTTTATAGGGTTTAAAATAAAAATAACTTTCCTTATAAAATCTTTAAATTTGTTTTTTATAACTAGAAAGCAGAGAAGGAGGATGGCATGATGGATTATATGCTAGAGACGAAAAATTTAACCAAACAGTTTGGGAAGCAAACAGCGGTTAACCAATTAAATTTGAAAGTTGAACGTCATTCAATTTATGGTTTGCTGGGCCCTAATGGTTCCGGCAAGTCAACAACACTTAAAATGGTTACAGGAATGCTGAGAAAGACATCTGGTCACATTCTTATAGATGGACACGATTGGAGTCGCGAGGATTTAGAAAATATCGGGGCTCTGATTGAATCACCGCCGCTTTATGAAAACCTGACTGCGCGTGAAAATTTAAAGGTAAGAACCTTGATGCTGGGTTTACCTGACAGTCGCATTGATGAGGTTTTAAAAATAGTGGATCTAACCAATACGGGTAAAAAAAGAGCAGGACAGTTTTCTATGGGCATGAAGCAGCGTTTGGGAATTGCGATTTCTCTGCTTAACCGTCCCAAGCTCCTGATTTTAGACGAGCCGACCAACGGCCTTGATCCTATTGGTATTCAGGAGCTGCGTGAACTCATTCTATCCTTCCCTACACAAGGAATTACAGTCATTATTTCCAGTCATATCTTATCTGAGATTCAGATGACAGCGGATCATATTGGTATCATTTCTAATGGCGTACTGGGTTATCAGGAGAAGATTCACCAAGATGAAGACTTGGAAAAACTCTTTACAGAGGTTGTGATGAAATATCGAGGAGGTAAGTGATATGCTGGGCATGTTTCAGGCAGAAAGATTAAAACTGAAGCGTACGATGGCAAAGAAATTATTATTTCTTGGTCCACTATTGGTAGTAATACATGGTTTTATGGTACCTCAGTATTTGATTACGAATGCTTATAATTGGTGGTATGTCATGATTTTTCCAGGGCTGCTGGCCTTATTTGCTGCTTTAATAAATACTTACGAAGAAAAAAAGCTGCATTATCGAGCAGTCTTTCCTTTGCCCATTTCTTTAAGAAAATTTTGGATAAATAAAGTGCTGACTTTGGCTTATTATTTGACTCTGAGCAGCTTCTTGCATTGTTTTATTTTAGTCTTGTTGAAATATTTTATTTTTCCTCATTATGGAGAAACTTACCTTATTAGTCAAATGCTTCTTGCTTCTATGGTCTTATTGCTCAGTGTACTTTGGCAGCTTCCATTTTGTTTATGGCTAGCAAAGAAATTGGGCTTAGTTATCACCGTGTTAGTCAATTTCACAGCTAATGTTATTTTGGGAATTGCTTTTTCAACGACTGCTTATTGGTTGCTGTGTCCTTATGCTTGGGGTATACGATTGATGATACCCCTTATGAAAATATATCCCAATGGTTTGAAAGCTGGATCAGAAGCCGCAGCACCGCTATTAGCAACCAGCAACTGGTCTATTATGCTCAGTTTAACTTTGGCGCTTACCCTCTTTGCAGGACTGACCTGGCTAACGGCTCTTTGGTTTGAAAAACAGGAGGTCAAGTAATGGTTAAATTGATTTGTGCAGAGTTTTTAAAATATAACCGTACCTTTTTACCTTGGATACATATTATTTTACCAGTTAGCATCGCTGTTTTAACGGCTGTCTTTGGTCTGGTGACACCTGCTTATTCTTGGGGGAGTATTACGAGTGGTTATTTACAAGTGCTGGGGATTGCTTTTCCGTTAGTCATTGCTATTATTTGCAGCAAAGCTGTTGAATTAGAGGCGGAAGCTGGTCATTTTCAAACTGTCCTAGCAAATAGTCAACGAAAAGTTCTTTATTTTATAAAGCTTGTCAGTCTTATGCTGATGGAAATTATCGCTGTTTGTCTAGCTTTGTCTGTCTTTGGTCTATTGTATCGTTCAAAAGCAGATGTCCCTTATCTTGCCTTTTACGGTTATGCGGGATTACTTTTGATAGCATCAACAGTTATTTTATATTTACTGCATCTGGTTATTGCTTTTTTATTTGGTAACGGGGCAACGATTGGCCTAGGCATTTTTGAAGTTCTGGTTTCGGCCTTGCTGTTAACAGGATTAGGTGATAGTATCTGGCAATTTGTGCCTGCTGCTTGGCCAGCACGGTTGATGGGAACCTTGTTTGAAATGCTGCAGTACCCAGATCAAAATCCTATTTTTACCCAGCAACTTCTCTTTTGGCTGGAAGTTGCTTGTCCGGCAACCTTACTTGGTTTATTTATCAGTCTTCTTTGGTTCGACAGATGGCAGGGGCGTAGCAGTGGGGAATAGGGTCGTCTATTTATTTGCTGATAAGAGGAGTTCTATTTATGGAAAAATTTAAAAGCTGACGGGCTTCCATCTCAAATACATTGCCTTGGTGCTAATGTTGCTAGACCATATTCATTATTTTTTTGTCTACACAGGAAAAATTCCGCTGTGGTTCACTCAGCTGGGGAGATTATCGGCTCCTTTATTCTTGTTTGCTATTATTGAAGGGTTTATCCATACGCATGACCGCAAAAAATATTTCCTAAAAATTTATGGCTTAGCTGTTGCCATGGGACTTATTCAGTTTGGCTTTCATAATGGGCTTCATCCTTTGGTGCGTGGGGATGGCTTTTTTCCAAGAAACATGATGCTGTCCTCATTTGCAATTTTGTTGGTTGCTTTACAAGGGATTGCATGGATTGAGGAGAAGAAGTACCTTCGAGGCATTCCGACTCTTCTTTTTCCGATTCTTCTGCCTTTTCTTTTCATGCCTTTCTACCGCATCTTTATGGATTCTGGTAATCAACTGGGGATGTTCTTTGTTAACTTGCTCAATTTCACTGTCCTGCCACTGCATCTTTCCATTATGGACGGTGGAACGGTGACTTTGATTGTAGGCATTGCCATGTATCTCTGCCGAAAAACACTCAAAAGGGAAGTTCTTGCCTTTGTCATTGTGTCTCTAATAGTTAATTTAGGTCGTGGTTTTCTTGGAGGTGCTCCGCTGACGCTTCACGCATTTTTATTTCTTAATTTGGAGTGGATGGAAATTTTTGCAGCGCCGCTCATGCTTATGTACAATGGCCAACGAGGTAAAGGCAGTAAACATCTCTTTTATATTTTCTATCCGCTGCATATTTACTTGCTTTACAGCTTGTCAGTATTACTCTATGGGTGATATGATAGAAATGGTACGCATAATATGGAAGGAAGTATGGTATGACACGTATTTTAGTAATTGATGATGAAGAAGATATTGTGACTTTGGTAAAAAATACCTTACAGCTGCAGAATTATCTGGTAGATACTTTTACGAGTGCTAAACAGGTTGATCGTTCGAAGCTGGCACGCTATGATTTGATTTTACTGGATATCATGATGCCGGATGTCGATGGGCTTAGCTTTTGCCGGAAGATTCGTCCTTTGGTGGACTGCCCCATTATTTTTTTGACAGCAAAGTCACAGGAAGAAGATGTTGTCACGGGGCTTAGTTATGGAGCAGATGATTATATTTGTAAGCCTTTTGGTGTGCAAGAGTTATTGGCGCGTGTTGACGCGCATTTGCGTCGAGAAAGGCGCGAGCACCATGCAGCTTTGCTTTTAGGAGATGTTTATTTTGATTTATCCAGCAAGCAGGTGAGGGTTAGTGACCAAGTCTTGGATTTGACTAAATCAGAATATGAGATCTGCGAGCACTTGGCTAAACATCGCGGTCAGGTTTTTTCTAAAGATCAGCTTTATGATTATTTGTATGCTTATGAAGAACGGGGAACACCTGCGGCTATAGCAGAGCATATCAAAAATATTCGGGCTAAGTTTAGAACTATTGGGCTTGAGCCCATTGAAACGGTCTGGGGGATAGGCTATAAATGGAATTAAAAAAATCAAATCGTTCTTTGAAAATGATTTTTACCCAGTATTTTGCGACAGTTAGTTTGGCATTCATTGCTTTACTATGCCTAGTTTGGCTTGCTTTTGTCATTAGTCTCAAGACTAACCTTGTCATTCCTGCCAACCAAACTGAGCAAAAACTACAACGCTTAGAAGATAAAATTGAAAAAGCTGATACTTTTCAAGCCAATCGTTTGCCCAAAGACACAACTTATCTTTTAATAACCAAAGATGGCAAAATCAAAGAAAGCAACATGTCTAAGAAGCTGCAGAAGCAAGCTTTAGCTAGCTATTCTGGGAAAGCGGTCAACTCTGCAGACTACGGTTATTTCATGGTTTTTAAACGTCAGAAGGAGGTCTGCATTGTCAATTATCGACTGGAAGCACATTATTCAGTTGCCTGGATGAATAAGTATCTTCCTAATGTGACGATGCTCTTGCTTATTTTGACAGGGCTTGGGGTATTGTTTGTGTTTACTTTGGTGACAATACTCTTTGCCCGCAGGCTGCAGCGACAATTGTCCCCGATTATTGCTGCTACGCAGAAAATAGCCAAGCAAGATTTGGATTTCACAGTACAATCATCTGATATTAAGGAATTTAATCAAGTTTTAAATAGCTTGGATACCATGCGAGCAGCCTTGAGAGAGTCCTTGATGTACAGCTGGCAAGTGGAGCAAGAGAAGCAAAATCAAATAGCTGCCTTAACACATGATATTAAAACGCCGCTGACAGTCATTAAAGGGAATACGGAACTGCTCAAGCAAACGGAGCTATCAGAGACTCAAGAGGCATTTGTTGGTTACAGTTTAAAAAATATTGGGCAGGTAGAGACCTATCTTCAGCAATTGTCCTATCTAGCTAAAAACAACCAATTACAAGATTTTCACCCTGAAAAGATAATAGTCGCAGCCTTTTTAGAAGAATTATCCCAAAACAGCCAATCCCTTGCTGCAACAAAAGGCATAAAGGTTCAGTTTTCCACTGATTTGTCCGATGCTCAGCTCACTGCTTATTGGGATAAAAGATTGTTGGCGCGTGCACTGATGAATATTATTTCCAATGCAGTGGAGCATAGTCCCCAAGACAGTCAGCTGCAATTAGTCTGTCATCTGGAAAAGGAGCTGTTTCACTTTACTTGTCTAGATAGCGGTCAAGGCTTTTCAAGAGAGGCCTTAGACAAAGCAAAGATGCAATTTTTCCAAGATGATACCAGCCGTCATGATCACAAGCATAGCGGTCTTGGTTTAACCATTGCAGATAACATCATTCGTTTGCATGGAGGAAGCTTGAGCTTATCCAATGATGCTAAAACAGCCAGCGGCAGAGTTGATGTCGCCTTACCACTGGCTAAAATGTAAACTTTATCTTATTACTATCTTTTATAAACAAAAACGGAAATCATTTTATTTCCGTTTTTTTGCATATTATTTTTAGATTTGACTATGATATTTGTCAAAAATAAAAGATATGTTACACTTTACTTGTAAGGAGAACAAATACGAGAAAGTCCTGATAAAAGATCAGTTGTCTGTTGAATGGGAAATATCCTTTTGAAAGGTATTCTAAGTTGGCTTAGAAACTTGCTTTATAGTGTTGGAACTTAGTTTGACCTAAAACATGCTGATGGAAAGGAGTGAGCTATGGAATACTTTGGTATATTTAGTCTATTTGGTATAATGGCCCTTATCATGTGGATGACAAGCTCAAGTAAGGTCAGGCAATTAGCAAGAAAAGTTAAAGAATAGACAAAAAGAACAAGGAAGAAAATACTATGTCACGTCTTATTACGAATTTGGTTGGGCAAAAGGTTGTCGTTCAATTAGAAGATGATCTTGGCAATTCAAAATGGACCATTATTGATACAGATGAAGAATGGCTTCATCTGTCACAGACCAATAGGAAGGGCAGTGAAATCAATAAATATGTCCATGTTGATGATGTCAAATCCATTCAAACAATAGCTCCCAAATAGGAGAGTGCCATGATTAAACTTAAAAATCGACTTAAAGAACTACGTGCTAGAGATGGCATCAATCAGACCCAACTTGCTAAATTAGCAGGCATTTCCCGACAGACAGTCAGTCTGATTGAGCGCAATGAATACACACCTTCTATTGTCATTGCTTTTAAGATTGCCAAAATTTTTGGTGAACCTGTGGAAAATGTCTTTAGTCTAGTGGAGGAAGAGAAATGAAACAGAAAAACAAAGTGGAAATGTAATGAGATTTTTCAAACAGCTGTTTATTGGAGGAATTATAGGAGCTGCTATTGGAGGCGCCACTGGCTTTGGGATAGCGTATTTTAACATTGATAAAAATGGCTTGCCCTTTACGCAGGCGTCTGTCATTTCTGTTTTTGTGATTGCTTTGCGAACCTTGTATTTGATTTCCTTGCTTGTATCGGTGGTTTATATCGTTAATGTCTTAAGAGATTTCAAGCAATATCAAACAATGGACGATAATGACTCAGAGGAACTTTATCGAGCTATGAATCGCAAACATTCTTGTGCGACAGTGTTTAACGGTGTGGCGACAGTGACTGCTATGGTTAGTCTCATTTTATCTGAAAAGGCAACACTTTTCTGTACAAAATTTATAAAGTGTTTTTATTAAGCAATGACTCGCCTAGTCATTGGTGTTTGGTAATTGAGACTGCCGTGGATGCGATGGTGATTCCACCAGTGGACATAATCCTTGGTTTTAAGGGTTAATTCTTCCAGAGAGTGGAAGGTTTCTTGGTTGATAAACTCAAGCTTAAAGGAGCGATAGGTGCTCTCAGCTACCGCATTATCATAAGGACAACCCGCTTGACTCAGCGAACGGGTGATGCCAAAGGCTTCTAACATCTCATCTATCAGCTGGTTATCAAACTCCTTACCACGATCAGAATGGAAGAGTTTGACCTTGGTCAGAGCTTAAGGGATGCTTTGAATGGCTTCTTTGACCAAGTCGGCGGTCTTGTGCCAACCAAGGGCTAGGCCAATGATTTCACGGTTGAAGAGGTCAATGATCAAGCAAACGTAAGCCCAACGCTTACCAATACGGACATAAGTCAAGTCTGTTACAAGAGCTTCAAGAGGATTTTCTTGGTTGAATTGTCTGGCTAGGAGGTTTGGAATGGGTGCTTCATTTTTCCCTTTAGACTGCGGTTTGAAGGCAGCCTTCTGGTAAACAGAAACCAAATTCAATCTCTTCATGATGCGACGAATCCGACGGCGAGACAAGGTGATCCCTTGTGCTTCCAGACATTTCTTGATTTTCCTAGCGCCGTACCTGGACTTACTGTCAAGAAAAATGCGCTTCACCATTTCTTCAAGTTGTGCCTCAGATACTGGCTCTACAGCTTTGTAGTAATAGCTGGAACGCGGAATAGTTAAACATCTACACATGGCTGAAATGCTGTATTTGTCCTTGTTAGCGGTGATTATTTCCCTTTTCGTGCCATAATCACCGCCGCTTGCTTTAGGATATCAACCTGCATTTCAAGCTCTTTATTTCGTTTTCTGAGTTCCATCAGCTCACGCTGTTCATCTGTCAGATTATCAACAGTTTTGAAGGAACCAGTTGTTCTTGCTTGTTTAACCCACTTGTCAAAGCTAGACGGGGTCAAGTCATACTCTTTGATAATCTCGCTTCGCTTCATACCTGCATTGTGAAGGTCAACAATTTGTTGTTTAAACTCATCTGTGAAATGACGGCGAATTTTTCTAGACATATCTGTTCTCCTCTTTTCTTTAGTGTAGAACACTTTATAGATTCTGTCTAGTTTAGTGTAACCGATTCAATCTTTTAAATTAACTTTTGGTAAGGATAAGGCAGAGTTCTTTTTCCCGATACTTGACTTTGTTTTTCTGATGATTGCTGCTGTTTTTCAATCCTACATTCTCAAAGTCTATAATCGTATTCGTGACATTAAGATGCCTCTTGTTCCAACTTTGAAAGAGCTAAAGCATAATGTCATGCAGATGGATGAAGCGGAGTTAGAGACCAACTACAAAATGTCTTTTGATATTGTCATGAATCTAAGTGGAGCTATTTTACCTGCTATTTACCTCATTCTTTTCTTCTGGTCCTTCATCACACAAGAGGTGGAGTTGACAGGAATTTTAGTAGCGACGAGTATTCATCTTTATATCATGATTAAGAGTTTCAAAATGACTAGAGAATATTATAAATAAATCAGAGGAGATTAAAATGAAAATTGTTTTAAATAGTATTAAAGTTATTGGATTGATTGTATTATCACTTGTTTGTAATATTATTCCTATGTATCTCTTGCAGTATCAAAACAAACTATCTTTGCCTGCTAAGTGGGGGTTAGGCTTAGCTTATATTGTTTTAATTATTTTGGTCATTTACTTCTTGTGGCAGGCTCACAAAAAGCATGAGTCAGCAGAAGTGGGAGAACAGAAAATGACAGCGAAAGACATTTGTATTGCTCTGCTATTTTTCTTAGTTGCTAGAGTAGTTGCCATTACAGGAACTTTAATCAATCAAATACTGTCTGGACAAAGTACGACAACCAATGATGCAGCTTTGCAAAGTTTAACGGCTTTCTTCAAAAACGGTTTCTTACTCTATGCACTTTTGTATGTGATTTTAGTTGGCATAGTTGGACCTATTATTGAAGAACTTGTTTATCGTGCTTTTCCTAGTCATCTTTGGTTTAATCATAGCCATAAGGTTTTAGCAGGTATCATCACAACATTTCTTTTTGCCTTTCCGCACGCAACAACACTTTTTGAATTTGTCCTTTATGCCTGTATCGGAGCTATCTTATATTTAGCCTATCAGCGTCGGGGCAACATTAAAGATTCCATGCTTGTTCATATTTTAAATAATTTGCCTATGGCGCTTTATTTCCTGTTCATAGCTTTGAAATGAAACATTTTTAATATTATACGAATAGAGTATCTAGTTTATCACTGGATACTTTTTATATTTTATTCATTTTCAACTTGACTTATGAATAAATATACGATAAAATAAACAACATCTTTATAAAGGAAGTGAATAAGTATGAAAGCGTCAATTGTAGGAATTACTGGATATAGTGGGTTAGAATTAGTCCGAATTTTGACTGGTCATCAGAAAGTTGAGCTTGTATCTGTCCATGCTACTAAGGGATTGGGAACGAAATTATCTGATATTTATTCATATTTAAAAGGAGTTTGTGATTTAGAAATTCAATCTTTTGATAGTCAAAAAATAATGGCGACAGCTGATTTGGTCTTTTTTGCAACCCCCAGTGGTGTTGCTAAAGATTTAGCTAAAGACTTCATTGCAGCAGATTTTCCAGTCATTGATATTTCTGGAGATCATCGTCTGCCTGCTGCTATTTATGAAAAATGGTATAAGAAAGCAGCAGCTGAGCAAGCCTCTTTGGATAAATTCACATACGCTCTGGCCGAATTGACAGATGTTAAAGGAAAGAAATTCATTGCTAATCCGGGCTGTTATGCGACAGCAACTGAATTAGCCTTGCTTCCTTTGGTGCAGGCCGAGGTTATTGATGTAAATAATATCATCGTGGATGCTAAGTCAGGGCTAACAGGAGCAGGCAAGGCCTTGTCAGAGTCCAGTCATTTTGTCAATGTCCATGATAATTACGTTACTTACAAGTTAAACTGCCATCAACATATCCCTGAAATTGTCCAAGAGTTGAAACGATTTGATAAGAACTTGGAACATATCCAATTTTCAAGCTCGCTTTTGCCTGTTAATCGCGGTATTATGGCAACCTGTTATGTGACTTTAAAGCGGCCTTTGAGCAATGAAGCCATTAGTAAAATTTATCAGGATCTTTATGCAGATAAGCCTTTTGTCCGCTTGCAGCAGAACTTGCCAGAATTGCATAATGTCATTGGTTCAAATTTTTGTGATATTGGTTTTGCTTATAATCCAGTAACCAATGTTCTAACAGTCATTTCAGTTATTGATAATCTGGTTAAAGGAGCAGCTGGTCAGGCTGTCCAAAATCTCAATTTGATGATGGGATGGGATGAGACAGAGGGCTTCCCGATGACACCTAGTTATTTATAAAAAGGATAAGAAAGGATTAGAACCTCAGTTCATCAACTTTAAAATGATGAGCAATGAAAACAATTGAGTGTGCTTGTTTTGGTCTTAGAGGAGAGCCATCTTTTAAGATATTACTTTGCAAGAGTGCTGCTTGTTAGGAGGTTGAAAGTTTACGATATGAAAATAATTGATGGGAATATTGCTAGCCCCTTGGGTTTCTCAGCAGATGGCTTACATGCTGGTTTTAAAAAGAGAAAAAAAGATTTTGGCTGGATTGTGTCAGAAGTACCAGCAAGTGTGGCAGGTGTTTATACAACCAATAAAGTCATTGCCGCACCGCTGATTGTTACCAGAGAGTCTGTGACAAAGGCTCAAAAAATGCAAGCTCTTGTTGTTAACTCAGGCGTTGCTAATTCATGTACAGGTCTTCAAGGAATGGAAGATGCTTATACCATGCAAAAATGGACAGCGACGAAACTAAAGATTGCTCCTGAATTGGTTGGTGTTGCTTCAACAGGCGTCATCGGTGACTTGATGCCCATGGATACTTTGCAAAAAGGCCTTTCTAAATTAGTGGTTAATGGGAATTCAGATGATTTTGCGCAAGCTATCTTGACGACAGACACAAAAGTTAAGACAGTGGCTGTAACAGAGCAATTTGGTCGTGATGAGGTTACTATGGCAGGTGTCGCCAAGGGTTCGGGTATGATTCACCCTAATATGGCAACCATGCTAGCCTTTATTACTTGTGATGCTGTCATTTCAAGCGAAACGCTGCAGCTGGCTCTTAGTCAAAATGTTGAAACGACGTTTAATCAAATTACAGTAGATGGTGACACTTCAACTAATGACATGGTCCTTGTCCTCTCTAATGGCTGTACCTTAAATCAGGAAATACTGCCAAATACACCGGAGTTTGATAAGTTTTCAGCTATGCTTCATTTTGTCATGCAAGAATTGGCTAAGAAAATTGCCAAGGACGGTGAAGGTGCTACTAAACTCATTGAGGTTGAAGTGATTAATGCTCCTAATAGTTTAGATGCTCGTATGATGGCTAAAAGTGTTGTTGGTTCTAGCCTTGTTAAAACAGCAATTTTTGGTGAAGATCCTAATTGGGGCCGTATTTTGGCGGCGGTTGGCTATGCTGGTGTCAATGTTCCTGTGGATAATATTGATATTTATCTGGCAGACATTCCAGTCATGCTAGCTTCTAGTCCTGTTGGTTTTGATGAGGAAGACATGCAGGATGTCATGCAGGCAGATGCCATTACGATTGTTGTGGATTTGCATGCAGGGGACAGTGTTGGTAGGGCTTGGGGTTGTGATTTGTCCTATGATTATGTCAAAATCAATGCTCTCTATCGGACCTAGCAGCTGAGCTATTTAGCAAAGGAAAAGAATGAAAGATATTATTGTTATTAAAATTGGCGGAGTAGCCAGTCAACAGCTGAGTGGGGATTTTCTCAGTCAGATCAAGGACTGGCAGGATGCTGGCAAACAGCTTGTTATCGTCCATGGCGGTGGCTTTGCTATTAATAAACTAATGGAAGAAAATCAGGTTGCAGTCAAAAAAATCAATAGCTTGCGTGTCACCAGTAAAGACGACATGGTTTTGGTAAGTCATGCTCTTCTTGATTTGGTTGGAAAAAATTTACAGGAAAAATTAAGGCAGGCAGGTATCAGTTGTCAGCAGCTAAAATCGGACATCAAGCATGTGGTGGCTGCTGATTATCTAGATAAAGATACCTATGGCTATGTTGGCGATGTGACGCATATTAATAAAAGGGTCATTGAGGGTTTCCTTGAGAACGAGCAGATTCCTATCCTTGCTTCTTTAGGCTATTCCAAAGAAGGGGATATGCTCAATATCAATGCTGATTATCTAGCGACAGCAGTAGCGGTAGCACTTGCAGCTGACAAGCTGATTTTGATGACCGATGTTAAAGGTGTTTTAGAAAATGAGGCTGTGCTGGAAAAGATAACAAGTCATCAAGTCCAAGAAAAGATTGATGCAGCTGTTATTACTGGTGGTATGATTCCTAAAATTGAGAGCGCTGCTAAAACAGTAGCCGCAGGCGTCGGGCAGGTTTTAATTGGGGATAATTTGTTGACAGGAACGTTTATCACAGCAGATTAATAGAAAGGAATTGGAGTTGAATAGAAGGGCAGGAATTCAGTTAAGGCAAAGTAGCATCATAAAAGGTGCTTTCTATTAATTGTTATAGTACTTATGCTCTAAAATTCTCTGCTTTCTATTCGTTCTCACTATTTTGGTTATGAGTAACTTATTTCAAAATTATAAAAGAGCAGATCTTGAGTTTGCCAAAGCAGAAAGTAATTATCTCTTTGATACACAAGGAAAAAAATACCTCGATTTTTCAACAGGCATCGGTGTGACCAATCTTGGTTTTCATCCGCAAGTTCAAGCTGCTTTGCAAAAACAGGCTGAGCAAATCTGGCACACGCCCAATCTTTATGAAAATAGTTTGCAAGAAGAAGTAGCTGCTAAGTTGATGGCTAATAAGGATTACTTAGCTTTCTTTTGCAATAGCGGTGCAGAAGCCAATGAAGCGGCTATCAAACTTGCCCGTAAGGCAACAGACAAGCAAGAGATTATTACTTTTCAGAATTCCTTCCATGGCAGGACCTTTGGCTCCATGTCAGCGACAGGACAGGATAAAATCAAAGTCGGTTTTGGTGATGCTGTCCCGCATTTTCACTATGCCGTTTTCAATGACTTGAACAGTGTGAAAGCTTTGGTGACAGAAAACACAGCTGCTGTTATGCTGGAACTCGTTCAAGGAGAGTCTGGTGTACTGCCTGCTGAGCATAACTTCGTAACAGCATTAGCTGATTACTGTCAGAAGAATGGTCTGCTGCTTATCATAGATGAGGTGCAAACAGGTATGGGACGGACTGGCAAGCTCTATGCTTTCCAGCACTATGGTATTGAGCCAGATATTTTTACGCTGGCAAAAGGTTTAGCCAATGGTGTCCCTGTCGGTGCCATGTTGGCAAAAGAGCAGTTTGGCAGTGCCTTTGGTCCCGGTTCGCACGGTTCAACCTTTGGCGGCAATAAATTAGCCATGGCAGCCAGTTCAACCGTTCTTGATATTATGACTAAGGCAGGTTTTTTAGAACAGGTTCGGGAGAATGCTCATTATTTACAAGAGCAGCTCACAGCTGCCTTGCAGGCTGCTGATAAAGTCATTCAAGTGCGCGGACTGGGTTATATGATAGGCATTGAAACGACGGCTGACCTCTGTCAGCTGGTTGAGGCTGCTCGCGACCGAGGTTTGATCGTCCTGACAGCAGGAACCAATGTTATCAGGCTCTTACCGCCGCTGACTCTGACCAAGGATGAGATCAATCAAGGCATAATGATTTTACAGGAGGTGTTTGAACAGCATAATTGCTAAAATAATAGTGATCAATACAATTAAAAAGAAGAAGCACTTATCAATATACCTAGCTCTAAAGCGAGACATTTGATAAGTGCTTCTTCTTTTTAATTTATTTGAATAATGATTGGCTTATTTTCCCATGAGATAATCGTCATCATGCATGGCTTCAACAGAACCAAGCAGGTAACCATTACCGACTTGTGAGAAGAAATCGTGGTTTGATGTTCCCGTCGAGATACCATTCATGACAATTGGATTGACATCATTGGCGGTATCTGGAAAAAGAGGATCCTGTCCCAAATTCATGAGTGCTTTATTGGCATTATAACGCAGGAAGGTCATGACTTCCTCAGTCCAGCCGACTGGATCATAGAGTGTTTGGGTATAAAGTTCCTCATTCTCATAGAGTTGGTAGAGTAAATCATACATCCAATCACGAAATTCGCTTTGTTCTTCTTCAGACAATTCATTAAAGCCAAGCTGGAATTTGTAGCCAATGTAGGTACCATGAACAGACTCATCACGAATAATAAGCTTAATGATTTCAGCCACATTGGCTAGTTTATTGTTACCAAGGTAGTAGAGTGGTGTAAAGAAACCTGAGTAGAAAAGAAAAGTTTCGAGGAAAGTGGAAGCGACTTTCTTTTGGAGAGCATTTCCATTTTCATAGATCTCATTAATAATCTTAGCCTTTTTTTGCAGATATTCATTATTATTAGTCCATTCAAAAATTTCTTCAATTTCTGATTTGGTATTAAGGGTTGAAAAGATAGAAGAATAAGATTTAGCATGAACAGATTCCATAAATTGGATATTGTTCAACACAGCTTCTTCGTGTGGTGTGCGAACATCGCCGCGAATAGCTTCCACACCTGATTGGGATTGCATGGTGTCTAATAATGTTAGGCCGCCAAAAACTTTACCAACGAGGTCTTTTTCTGCGGCAGATAATTTACGCCAGTCATCCAAGTCATTTGACAGAGGAATACGGGTATCCAGCCAAAATTGCTCGGTTAATTTTTCCCAAGTCGACTTGTCAATGACATCTTCGATTTCGTTCCAGTTGATTGCTTCATAGTAAGTTGTCATGTTTTTCTCCCTTAGTACATCGTACGCCCTGATTTGGTATCAGTTACTACTTCTTGAATACTATCCCAATGTTCAATGATTTTTCCCTTATCATCAAAGCGAAAGAAATCCATTGTGACGTATTCTTTGTTGTCTGGCTCGCCCCAAATTTGATGCGTGTGGAGTGCTACAAGATCCCCCTCAGCGATACTGCGAACAAAATTAACAGATTTGTCAGGATATTTTGTAGCCATATTCTCGAAATAAGCAATGAATCCTGTAGTTCCATCTTCAACTAAGGGATTATGTTGACGGTATTCTGAACCGACATATTGTTTTACTGCTTGTCGTGGATTACCTTCAAAGGCTGTTTTGTAAAATTGTATTGCAGTTTCTTTGTTTTTGTCTAATAGTGACATAGTAATACTTCCTTTTTTACCAACGTATTATATTCATCATAAAAATTCTTCTAGATCACACAGCTTTCACATTCATTAGCACCAACTTCATCACCATCATCAGTGAAGGTGCGGATATAGTAGATGGATTTGACACCCTTGTTGAAGGCGTAATTGCGCAGAATAGACAAGTCACGTGTGGTTTGTTTGCTCTCTGTTTTCCATTCATAAATGCCTTGTGGAATATCACTGCGCATAAAGAGTGTCAATGACATGCCTTGGTCAACGTGTTGTGTAGCTGCGGCATAGACGTCAATCACTTTACGCATATCCATGTCATAGGCAGAAGTATAATAAGGAATGGTACCTGTTGACAACCCAGCTGCTGGATAATAAATTTTTCCGATTTTCTTTTCTTGACGCTCTTCAATTCGACGGGTAATAGGATGAATAGATGCAGAAACATCATTAATGTAAGAAATAGAACCATTTGGAGCAACGGCAAGACGATTCTGGTGGTAGAGACCATCTTTCATAACAGCTTGACGAAGGGCTTTCCAGTCAGCAGCTTGTGGAATAAAGTGGTCTGCAAAAAGTTCTTTAACTTTGTCAGATTTTGGAACAAACTGTCCCGTCACATACTTATCAAAATAGGTACCATCAGCGTATTTTGATTTATCGAAACCAACAAATGTTTCTTGACGCTCGCGAGCGATATTATTGGATTCTACTAGAGTCCAATAGTTCATAAGCATAAAGTAAATATCAGTAAACTCGATGGATTCAGGACTGCCGTATTCAATGTGATTTTGTGCCAAATAAGAATGCAGTCCCATAGCACCAAGTCCAAAAGTATGTGCCTGCTTATTGCCGTTTTTAATAGAAGGGACAGCATCAATATGTGATGAATCTGTAACGAAAGTCAGAGCACGTGTCATGGCTTTTATAGAACGACCAAAATCAGGTGAGGTCATCATATTGACAACATTTGTGGAACCAAGATTACAGGAAATATCGGTTCCCATTTTAACAAATTCTTGCGCGTCATTGATTTGACTCGGTGTTTGAACCTGAAGGATTTCCGAGCAGAGATTGGACATGATAATTTTGCCATCAATTGGATTGGAGCGGTTAGCTGTATCAATATTGACAACGTAAGGATAACCAGATTCCTGCTGTAATTTAGAAATTTCAGTTTCCAAATCGCGAGCCTTAATCTTTGTTTTGATAATCTTAGGGTTGGCGACTAATTCATCGTATTTTTCAGTAATATCAAGATAGTTATAAGGAACACCATATTCACGTTCAATAGAATAGGGACTAAAGAGGTACATGTCTTCATTCCTGCGAGCTAATTCGTAAAACTTATCAGGAATGGTAATACCTAAAGAAAGTGTCTTAACACGAACCTTTTCGTCAGCATTTTCCTTCTTGGTTGAAAGAAAGGCCATGATATCTGGATGGAAGACATCTAAATAAACAACACCGGCACCTTGACGCTGTCCGAGTTGGTTAGAATAAGAAAAACTATCTTCAAACAGCTTCATAACAGGAACAACACCAGATGCAGCTCCGGCAAATCCCTTGATAGGAGCACCAGCTTCACGCAGGTTACTTAAGGAAATCCCAACGCCTCCCCCAATACGGGACAATTGCAAAGCGGAGTTGATCGAACGTCCGATTGAATTCATATCATCAGTCACTTGAATAAGGAAGCAAGAAACCAATTCACCGCGGCGGCTGCGTCCAGCATTAAGAAAAGAAGGTGTGGCAGGCTGATAACGCTGGGCAATCATTTCCATGGCTAAGTCATGAGCTAAATTCTCATTGCCATCAGCAAAATAAAGGGCGTTGAAAAGTACGCGATCTTCAATGCTTTCTAAGTATTCTTCCCCATCATTGGTTTTTAGAGCATATTGTTGATGAAATTTGTAAGCCGCCATAAATGATTTAAACTGAAAATCATAAGCATGAAGATCCTGAGACAGCTGTTCAATAAATTCCGACTGATATTTAGCAATAAATTCAGCTTCGATATAGTCATTAGCCACTAAAAACTGAATTTTATCAGTAATACTGTCAAATGTCTTGGTATTTGGCTTGACATTTTCTTTAAAGAAAGCTTCCAAAGCTTCCTTATCCTTATGAAGTGGAATTTGTCCATTAATAGGACGATTAATTTCATTGTTTAAGCGAAAGTAAGAGATATCGCCAAGATTTTTTAAACTCATCTATCTAATTCCTTATTATTTTTTTACATAAGAAGGGGGTTGGAAATTTCCCAACCTCTTTCTTTAAAATATAGTGACAAAACGCAAGGGTAAAAAAGTTTAATTGCCAAAGCAAATTGTGAGACATTCCCCAGTTCATTAGTTGTGGTACAGAAATGCCACAACTAATGAACTTATTGCTGATTTTGTTATCGAATTGCTTAAATAATGGTCTTCAATTTAGCAGGCTGAAATCCCGAGAAGACAAGATCGCCTGCTTCAATAACAGGAGCAGCAGTAAATCCTAGACTTTTGACATATTCGATTTTTTCTGGTTGTTCGTCAATATTGATTTCTTCAAAATCAGCGTTATGCTGTTCCAGAAACTTCTTAGTCATTTTGCATTGCATACAGTTATTTTTTGAAAAAACAGTAATTTTAGCCATTTTTTCCTCCTAAATTTTTTAACTTTTATAAGTTGCTTTATTAGCATATCTAAAAATAAGAAAAAAAGCAAGGGAAGTTGCTCAAAAAAACACAAAATATAGTACCAAAGTTTTCAAATCCCACAAGATATAGTGTTAGGTCCAATTGTCTATCTTTATGTTATAAAACATAACATAAAATGCAAGATTTTTCTTGTTTAATTATTCGGATAATTGTATAATTTTAATTAATTAAGAAAAAAGGAGGCTGATTATGATTAATTATGCATCAACTTTTACGTTAAATAAGCAAAAATATCACTATATTGATTTGGTAAAAGCTTCTAAAGACTATAATATAGAGCTTGATAGTCTCCCCTATACGATTAAAGTTTTACTTGAAAGTTTATTGAGAAAATATGATAACATTGATGTTAAAAAACATAACATAGAAACTCTTTTTCATTATAATTCAAAAGCTCCTCAAGGAGAAGTACCTTTTAAACCCAGTCGAGTCATTTTGCAGGATTTTACAGGTGTTCCTGTTGTTGTTGACTTAGCTTCTATGCGGGATGCTGTCGTTAAAAATGGTGGCAGTCCAGATTTAATCAATCCTGAAATTCCAGTGGATTTGGTTATTGATCATAGTGTTCAAGTTGATTTTTTTGGCAATCAAGACGCATTTGACGCTAATATTGATTTAGAATTTGAACGAAATAATGAGCGTTATGAATTTCTTAAATGGGCTGAAAAAACTTTTGAGAATTATCGGGCCATTCCTCCAGCAACAGGTATTATTCATCAGGTCAATATTGAATTTTTGAGTGATGTGATTATTAATAAGGATGGTTTCTTGTATCCCGATTCGATGTTTGGTACAGACAGCCATACAACCATGATCAATGGCATCGGTGTTTTAGGCTGGGGTGTCGGTGGTATTGAAGCTGAAGCAGCTATGTTAGGAGAAGCTTCTTATTTTCCCATTCCAGAAGTCATCGGTGTTCGTCTTTATGGAGAGCTTCCTAAAGTAGCGACAGCTACAGATTTAGCACTTAAGGTAACCCAAAAGCTTCGCTTGGAAAATGTTGTTGGCAAGTTTGTTGAGTTCTTTGGCCCCGGTTTAGCTGGCCTTTCTTTGGCAGATCGCGCAACGGTTGCCAATATGGCACCTGAATATGGTGCAACCTGTGGTTATTTTCCGATTGATAATGAAACCTTAAATTATATGAAATTGACCAATCGCTCAGCAGAACATATTGCACTAACAAAAGAATATGCTAAGCGAAATCATCTTTACCATGATATGACAAATCTGCCTTCCTACACTAAAATAGTTGAAATTGATTTATCAGCCATTAAACCTTCTATTTCAGGCCCTAAACGGCCTCAAGATTTGATTGAATTGGGTCAAGCCAAAGAAGAATTTCAGGCGAGTTTGGTACGTCAGTCTGGTGTCCGCGGTTTTGGTCTAGGAGCTGATGAGTTGGCTAAAAAGGCGACTGTTTATTTGGATGATGGTCAGGAACTGGAAGTCAAAACAGGTCATGTTGCCATTGCAGCCATTACTTCTTGTACCAATACTTCTAATCCCTATGTCCTTTTATCAGCTGGACTTTTGGCTAAAAAAGCAGTTGAGCGTGGTCTCTCGGTTGCCAAAACAGTGAAAACATCTTTAGCTCCAGGTTCTAAAGTGGTTACTGCTTATTTGCGAAAGAGTGGCCTACAACCCTATCTGGATAAGCTTGGATTCAATTTGGTTGGCTACGGTTGTACAACTTGTATCGGTAATTCAGGTGATTTAGTTCCAGAAGTTGTCAAGGCTGTTCAAGAGAAAGATTTATTAGTTAGTGCAGTTCTGTCAGGAAATCGGAATTTTGAAGGGCGGGTCAATCCGCTTGTCAAAGCTAACTTCTTAGCTAGCCCGTCTTTAGTTGTAGCTTACGCTTTGGCAGGTACTACCAATATTGACTTAACTTCTGAGCCTTTAGGCTATGACAAAAATGGTCAGGCTGTTTATCTTGAAGATGTCATGCCTGCAAAAGAAGAAGTACTGTTTTATATTGAACAGTTTGTAACGGCTGAATTATTTGAAGAAGAATATGGTCATATTTTTTCTGATAGTCAAAAATGGAATCAGATCGAAACAGAAAATTCAAAAAATTACCAATGGAATCAAGCTTCTACCTATATCCAAAATCCTCCTTATTTTGAAAACTTGGCAAATACTGAGAACAAAATAGACTTAAGTGCATTAAAGGTTTTAGCCAAGTTTGGAGATTCTGTAACCACAGATCATATTTCCCCAGCAGGTAATATTGCGAGAAATAGCCCAGCAGCTCGCTATTTAGAAGAAAATGGGGTGACTTATGCTGAATTCAATTCTTACGGTAGCCGTCGTGGTAATCACGAGGTCATGATGCGAGGAACTTTCGCAAATATTCGTATCAAAAATGAATTAGCTGATGGCAAAATCGGAGGTTACACAAAATATGAAGGAGAAATCTTACCGATTTATGAAGCTGCCATGAATTATAAGAAAAACGATGTTTCCACTATCGTTATTGCAGGAAAAGACTATGGTATGGGCTCTAGTCGTGATTGGGCTGCTAAAGGTGCCAATCTTTTAGGTGTCAAGGTCGTCTTAGCAGAAAGCTTTGAGCGGATTCATCGTTCTAATTTAGTCATGATGGGAATTTTACCTCTACAATTTCTTGATAGTCAAACGGCTGATAGTCTTCAATTAACAGGATACGAGACTTACACCGTGGAACTTCCTGAGCAGCCACAAGTTCATGATATCGTTAAGGTAAAAGCTATTTCTAAGGAAGGGACTAAAGAATTTCAAGTGCTCTTACGCTTTGATGCAGATGCTGATATTCGCTATTATCAAAACGGCGGTGTTCTTCCGATGGTTGTGCGTAAAAAATTGAATGGAGGTTAAGTCTATGGCAGAAACAAATGGCTTAAAGAACATGATTGCCTGTGATACAAGAATTAGTGCCATCAAGGATAATAAACTCTTGTATGCAGGTTATGATATTGCTGACCTAATGGACAATAAGGCTAGGTTTGAAGAGGTTATTTACCTCCTTTGGAATCTTCATTTACCAACAGCAATTGAACTGAAGCAATTTGAAGAGAAGTTACGCCAAAATTATGCGATAAGTGATGCCATCGAACAATGTATTCTCATTCAATCGCGCCAGCACCTGCACCCCATGAGCGTTTTGCGTTCAACGGTAAGTTTATTAGGCGTTTATCATTTAAAAGCTGAGGAAAGAAGTGTAGAAGCCACTTATGACCAAAGTATTCAGTTGATGGCCAAGATACCAACCATTATTGCAGCCTTTGCAAGATTGCGTCAGGGGCTGTCTCCTATCGCTCCTAGAAAGGATCTTGGTTTCGCTGCTAATTTTCTATATATGTTAAATGGCCGCCTTCCAAGTGAACTGGAGACTTTAGCTATGAATCGTGCGCTTGTTCTACATGCTGAACATGAACTTAATGCTTCTACCTTTGCAGCTAGAGTTTGTGCCTCAACTCTATCAGATATTTACTCTTGTGTAACAACAGCTATTGGAACCTTAAAAGGTCCCTTGCATGGTGGTGCCAATGAACGTGTATTTGACATGCTAAGAGAGATTCGTGCATACGGTGATGTTGACAGTTACTTGCAAGAAAAACTCAATTCTAAAGAAAAAATCATGGGCTTTGGGCATCGCGTTTATCAGACACAAGATCCACGGGAAAAATATTTGCGCGAAATGGCTAGAGAATTGACCAAGGGAACGGAGCGTGACATTTGGTATCAATTATCCAAAAAAGTTGAAAATTATATGAAGCAAAAGAAAAATCTAATTCCTAATGTTGATTTTTACTCAGCTACCGTTTACCATGTTTTAGGTATTGATAGTTCTATTTTCACCTTAATCTTTGCCATGAGCCGTGTTTCGGGTTGGATTGCCCATATTCAAGAGCAGCAAAAAAATAACAAATTAATCCGTCCGCGCTCTCACTATACTGGTATGAGGAAGTTACGCTATATTCCTATTGAAAGGAGATAAGATGGCAGAAACAGTAAGATTTGAAGAAGGGAAATTACAGGTGCCTGATAAGCCTATCATACCTTACATTGAAGGAGATGGTGTTGGTCAGGATATTTGGAAGAATGCGCAAATCGTTTTTGATAAAGCCATTGCCAAAGCTTATGGAGGTCACAAGCAGGTTGTTTGGCGTGAGGTTTTAGCTGGAAAGAAAGCTTATGATGAAACAGGCAACTGGCTGCCTGATGAGACTTTAGAAGTTATCAAGACGCATCTACTGGCTATCAAAGGCCCCTTGGAAACTCCTGTTGGAGGCGGCGTTCGTTCCTTGAATGTTGCTCTGCGTCAAGAGTTGGATCTCTTTGCCTGTGTGCGTCCAGTGCGTTATTTCAAAGGTGTCCCTAGTCCGCTTAAGCATCCTGAAAAAACGGCTATTACCATTTTTCGAGAAAATACTGAGGATATTTACGCAGGTATTGAATGGAATGCGGGTACAGCAGAAGTTCAAAAGGTCATCAACTTTTTACAAGATGATATGCAGATTAAGAAAATTCGTTTTCCTAAAAGCAGTAGTATAGGGATTAAACCTATTTCAATCGAAGGCAGCCAACGTTTGATTCGTGCAGCTATTGAATATGCTCTGACCAATAATCTGACCAAGGTAACTTTGGTTCATAAAGGAAATATTCAAAAATTCACTGAAGGTGGCTTTAGAAAATGGGGCTATGAATTAGCAAAACGTGAGTACGCTGCCAAACTTGCCAGTGGTCAATTGGTAGTTGATGATATTATTGCTGACAATTTCTTGCAGCAAATTCTGCTCAAGCCTGAGCGTTTTGATGTAGTTGCCTTAACGAATCTCAATGGGGACTATGCCAGTGATGCCTTAGCGGCACAAGTTGGCGGAATTGGTATTTCGCCCGGAGCTAACATTAACTATCAAACGGGACATGCTATTTTTGAAGCAACTCATGGAACGGCTCCAGATATTGCGGGTCAAGATTTGGCTAACCCATCTTCCCTTTTATTATCAGGCTGCATGCTTTTTGACTATATTGGTTGGTCAAAAGTCTCAGATTTAATCGTGAAAGCTGTTGAAAAAGCTATTGGAAATGGTCAAGTTACCATTGATTTTGCCAAGGCACTAGGGGTTGAAGCATTGACAACCCGTCAGTTTTCTGAAGTTTTATTGACTTATTTATAGATTTTTTAGAGAATAGGACAAAAATTGGTAATTCGTAATGAAATGGTAATTTCGATTTTGTTGGTTCACCTTCCGCAAAGTTGATTAGATATTGACATAAACTGACCTTCGTGATCTTAGATAAGTTCCAACTGTTTTTCAAACGATTGTGGACGCTACTTGCAGAGCAAAGGATACTTTAACAATTCAGTGGTCTATTAAAAGGTTAAGTTTAAAAGCCAAGTTGCGAAAATTCCAATAATTACTGTATTAGACGAGAACACTGCACAATAAAAAAAGGTTGGGATATTTTTATCTCAGTCTTTTCATTATTTTTAAATGTGTAAGAAAAGGGCTGTTATGGTAAAATTATTTTATAGAAGGACACTATTAAAAAACAAGAAAAATTTTTGACATCTTAATAGTGAAGGTAAATTCATGTGGTATTCTATATCGAATCTTGTTTTTCTCTTTTTTATTTATTCTTTTATCGGATGGCTTTGGGAAACAGTCTACTGTTCATTAAAAGATAAGCAGTTTGTCTATCGTGGATTTTTAGCAGGGCCTTACTGTCCTGTTTATGGTTTTGCGGTAACAACTGTTTTGTTTTTGACGAAACCCTTTCAGGAAAATTTGCCAATCTTGTTTTTTAGCGGTCTTATTATTGCGACAGTTTTTGAATATGTGGCGGCTTGTTTCTTGGAGAGGGTATTTCATATGAAATTATGGGATTACAGCCAAGAAGCAGGAAATATTAAAGGCCGAATTGCACCTCGCATTTCTTTGTTTTGGGGATTTGGTGTTGTTTTCTTGTGAAATTCATCCAGCCCTCAATTATGCAGCTGCTGGTAAGGGTGAATGCTTGGTGGGCTTTGGGTATAGCCCTGTTTATGACAATTGATTTTATTTGGACAGTGAGTGACTTGGCCAGCTTTCAGCGGGCAGCTTTATCTTTAGAGCAGAAAGTGAGCGCGGAAGGTAAGGATATTCAGGCATATTTAAGAGAAATCTGGGGAAATTTGGAAGAGGAAACAGACTTTTTTATCTGAGTCTCAGACAGTTTCATTTGCAGATTGAAAAGATGTTTCGAGAAAAAGGTATTCAGCCTTTTCGCTTCCATCAACGCCGTATGTTGCGCAATTACCACAAATTAAAACTCAAGGATGCTCCTTTTGTGACAGCTGTTCATAAGCAGCTGGCTTCTGTAAAAAATAAAGATTTCAGGAAAAGGTAGTTTTCTGATTTGACAATAACTGTCTTTACTGTTTTTTCATGGATTATTTTCAGAAAAAGTGGTTTAAAGATTGAAAATAAAAAAGCATTGTGCTATAATTTCTAATTGTAAGGGTTATCATTTGATAATTCAAAAAAACACATACTAAAAAAGGAGAACCATACTATGGCTTCAAAAGATTTTCACATTGTTGCAGAAACAGGAATTCATGCACGCCCAGCTACTTTGCTTGTTCAAACAGCGAGTAAGTTTGCCTCAGATATTACACTTGATTACAAAGGGAAAGCAGTAAACCTTAAGTCAATTATGGGTGTTATGAGCCTTGGTGTTGGTCAAGGTGCTGATGTTACAATCACTGCTGAAGGTGCAGATGCAGATGATGCAATTGCAGCTATTAATGAAACGATGACTAAAGAAGGATTGGCCTAAAGATATGACAGAAATGCTTAAAGGAATTGCAGCATCTGATGGTGTTGCTGTTGCTAAGGCATATCTACTTGTTCAACCGGACTTAACATTTGAGACTGTTTCAGTCACAGATACACAAGCAGAAGAGGCTCGTTTGGATGCAGCTCTAGAAGCTTCTCAAAACGAGCTTTCTCTTATCCGCCAAAAAGCAGTAGATACCCTTGGTGAAGAAGCCGCAGCTGTATTTGATGCTCATTTAATGGTTCTTGCTGACCCAGAGATGATTGGGCAGATTAAAGAGACAATTCGTTCAAAAGAAGTTAATGCAGAAAGTGCTCTCAAAGAAGTGACAGATATGTTTGTTACCTTATTTGAAAATATGGAAGACAATCCCTATATGCAAGAGCGTGCTGCAGATATTCGCGATGTTGCCAAGCGTGTTTTGGCACATCTTCTTGGTGTTGAATTGCCAAATCCAGCAACGATTAGTGAAGAATCTATTGTGATTGCTCATGACTTAACGCCATCTGATACGGCTCAATTGGATGCTAACTATGTTAAAGCTTTTGTGACCAATATTGGTGGTCGCACAAGCCACTCTGCTATTATGGCACGTACACTTGAAATCGCTGCTGTACTTGGTACAAATGATATTACAGAGCGTGTGAAAAATGGTGATATTGTTGCCGTCAATGGAATTACTGGTCAAGTGATTATTAATCCAACTGAAGATCAAATTGCAGAGTTCAAAGCAGCTGGTGAGACTTATGCTAAACAAAAAGCAGAATGGGCTCTCCTTAAAGATGCTGAAACGGTTACTGCTGATGGTAAGCACTTTGAATTGGCAGCCAATATTGGTACACCTAAAGACGTTGAGGGTGTCAATAATAATGGTGCTGAAGCAGTTGGCCTCTATCGTACAGAATTCCTCTACATGGATTCGCAAGATTTCCCAACTGAAGATGAACAATATGAAGCCTACAAAGCTGTTCTTGAAGGTATGAATGGTAAGCCGGTTGTTGTCCGCACGATGGATATTGGTGGTGATAAGGAACTTCCTTATTTCGATCTTCCAAAAGAAATGAACCCATTCCTTGGTTTTCGTGCACTTCGTATTTCAATTTCAGAAACTGGCAATCAAATGTTTCGCACACAGTTGCGTGCCCTTTTGCGTGCCTCTGTTCATGGTCAATTGCGTATCATGTTCCCAATGGTAGCTTTGCTCAATGAGTTCCGTAAAGCTAAAGGCATTCTGGAAGAAGAAAAAGCTAATCTTAAAGCTGAAGGCATTGCCGTTTCAGATGATATTCAAGTTGGTATCATGATTGAAATTCCTGCAGCTGCAATGCTGGCTGACCAATTTGCTAAAGAAGTTGATTTCTTCTCAATCGGTACGAATGATTTGATTCAATACACAATGGCTGCTGATCGTATGAATGAACAAGTATCGTACCTCTACCAACCTTATAACCCATCCATTCTTCGCTTGGTTGACCGTGTGGTTAAAGCTGCTCATGCTGAAGGTAAATGGGCTGGTATGTGCGGTGAAATGGCTGGTGACCAAACAGCAGTTCCCCTTCTTGTTGGTATTGGACTTGATGAGTTCTCAATGTCTGCAACGTCGGTTCTTCGCACACGCAGTCTTATGAAGAAATTGGATACTGCTAAAATGCAAGAACTTGCTCAGCGTGCTCTGACAGAATGTGCAACAATGGAAGAAGTTCTTGAGCTAGAAAAGAATATATTGATTTTGACTAATTCGCTTAATAAGAAGGGAGTAGTTGAGGTCTGTGATTGCCCAACAATCATAGGAAGCCATCTTACTTTCTTCTTTTTGTTTGCTTTTTTGAAGACAAATCTATTATATGCTGCTTGACAATAAAATGAAATTTTTTAATTTTCTGAATTTTATCGTATCAAAAGATTGAAAAAAATGAAAAAAATGATAGAATAAAATTATTACAGTAAAAAAGGAGACATTACTTTGACAAAACAATATAAAAATTATGTCAATGGCGAGTGGAAGCTCTCAGAAAATGAAATTAGAATCTACGAACCAGCCAGTGGAGCTGAATTGGGTTCAGTTCCAGCAATGAGTACTGAAGAAGTAGATTATGTTTATGCTTCAGCCAAGAAAGCTCAACCAGCTTGGCGAGCACTTTCATACATAGAACGTGCTGCCTACCTTCATAAGGTAGCAGATATTTTGATGCGCGATAAAGAAAAAATAGGTGCTGTTCTTTCTAAAGAGGTTGCTAAAGGTTATAAATCAGCAGTCAGCGAAGTTGTTCGTACTGCAGAAATCATTAATTATGCAGCTGAAGAAGGCCTTCGTATGGAAGGTGAAGTCCTTGAAGGCGGCAGTTTTGAAGCAGCCAGCAAGAAAAAAATTGCCGTTGTTCGTCGTGAACCAGTAGGCCTTGTCTTGGCTATTTCACCATTTAACTACCCTGTTAACTTGGCAGGTTCGAAAATTGCACCGGCTCTTATTGCAGGAAATGTTATTGCTTTTAAACCACCGACGCAAGGCTCAATCTCAGGGCTCTTACTTGCTGAAGCATTTGCTGAAGCTGGACTTCCTGCAGGTGTCTTTAATACCATTACAGGTCGTGGTTCTGAAATTGGAGACTATATTGTAGAACATCAAGCCGTTAATTTTATCAATTTCACTGGTTCAACAGGAATTGGGGAACGTATTGGCAAAATGGCTGGTATGCGTCCGATTATGCTTGAGCTCGGTGGAAAAGATTCAGCCATCGTTCTTGAAGATGCAGACCTTGAATTGACTGCTAAAAATATTATTGCAGGTGCCTTTGGCTATTCAGGTCAACGCTGTACAGCAGTTAAACGTGTTCTTGTGATGGAAAGTGTTGCTGATGAACTGGTTGAAAAAATCCGTGAAAAAGTCCTTGCGTTAACAATTGGTAATCCAGAAGACGATGCAGATATTACACCATTGATTGATACAAAATCAGCTGATTATGTAGAAGGTCTTATTAATGATGCCAATGATAAAGGAGCCGCTGCTCTTACTGAAATCAAGCGTGAAGGTAATCTTATCTGTCCAGTCCTCTTTGATAAGGTAACGACAGATATGCGTCTTGCTTGGGAAGAACCATTTGGTCCTGTTCTTCCGATTATTCGTGTGACATCTGTAGAAGAAGCTATTGAAATTTCTAACAAATCTGAATATGGACTTCAGGCTTCTATCTTTACAAATGATTTCCCACGCGCTTTTGGTATTGCTGAACAGCTTGAAGTTGGTACAGTTCATATCAATAATAAGACGCAGCGCGGCACGGACAACTTCCCATTCTTAGGAGCTAAAAAATCAGGTGCAGGTATTCAAGGGGTAAAATATTCTATTGAAGCGATGACAACTGTTAAATCTGTTGTATTTGATATCAAATAATAATCTAAAAAAAACTTGAGCTCATCTGTCAGTTGTAGTAGTTATATGAGTTCAGTATGTGAGGTTGGAACAAAAGTGTTCCAGCCTTTTTATTGTGCAGAGGTTTTAATTTAACACAGTGGTTGATGGGAATTTTCGCATTTTGGCTTTTGAACTCAACCTTTTAACGGACCATTGAACTGTTAAAGTATCCTTTATTTTGCAAGTGATAGCTCCAATTGTTTGGAAAACAGTTGGAGCATATATAAGTTCATGAAGGTCGGTTTATGTCAATACCTAATCCACTTTTCGGAAGGTGAACCGACAAAATTGAAATCGTCATTTCATTACGATTGACTGATTTTTATCCCACTCTCTTTTCGATCATTCATCAAGTTTATCAAAACATTTTTAAAATTAAACTAAGAGATTCAGAGTGTAGACAAAGTCTCGATTAGGGCTCACTTTGCTCACAAATCAACACCAATTAAATTGGCATTTGCAGGGTTTCAAAATATATATGTATAAAAAAACAAGTTTATCTTCAAGTTGCTAAGAGATTATTATATAATTTTCAGTCTTTATTTTTCTTTTTAAGGAGTATAAGTTAGATTTTCCGTTGGTTTTAACTTGACTTGAAGTGGACTTCAAGGGTTATAATAAACCTATCAATATCAAAGAAAGAGATGGTGTTATGAATATCAAAAAAGTTAGCGAGTTAACAGGTGTATCTGCTGATACCATTCGTTATTACGAACGTATTGGCCTTTTGCCGCGGATTACAAGAACAAAATCTGGCGTTCGTGATTTTACAGATCGTGAGATTGGCATTTTGGAATTTGTCCGCTGTTTTCGTAAAGCCGGCATGGGTGTTGAAGCCTTGATTGAATACATTGCTCTTCTGGAAGAAGGAGAGGGTACAGAAAGAGCACGGCTGCGTTTGCTGACAGAACAGCGTGATGAAATGGATGCTCGTATGTACGAACTTAACCAAGCGCGTGAACGCCTTAACTACAAAATTGAGAATTACCAAAACATGATCAAAAAGCGTGAACAGGAATTATTTACAGAAAAGTGAGGAAAAGAATGGAAACTGTAGTCTTATCAAATGGTGTGAAAATGCCTATTCTAGGTTTTGGTGTCTTTCAGGTGGCTGATCCAGAAATTTGTAAGGAATCTGTGCTTAATGCTATCAAAACAGGCTACCGACTCTTTGATACAGCGGCTGTCTATGGTAATGAAAAAGCATTGGGAGAAGCAATCCATGAAGCCATTGAGCAAGGTTTAGTGACGCGGGACGAGCTTTTTATCACGTCAAAACTTTGGGTACAGGACATGGACTATGAGGCTGCTAAGAAGGGTATTGAGCGTTCTTTGAAAAATCTTGGTTTGGGTTATCTTGACTTGTATCTCTTGCATCAAGCTATGCGCGATTATTTTGGTGCTTATCGTGCTCTGGAAGAAGCCTATCAGACAGGCAAGCTCAGAGCTATCGGTGTCAGCAATTTTTATCCTAATATTTTAACGAATTTCTGTGAAACGGTATCGGTTATTCCAGCAGTCAATCAAATTGAGTTGCATCCATTCTTTACTCAAGAAGATGCTCTGGAGACTGCTCGTTATTATGGTGTCGTGCCAGAAGCATGGGCGCCTTTGGGCGGCGGACGTTATGACGCTTTTAATAATGCTATTTTGCAGGACATTGCTAGTGCTCATCAAAAGACTGTTGGACAAATCATGTTGCGCTGGAATGTTCAACGCGGCGTTGCTGTCATCCCAAAATCCACCCACAAAGAGCGTATTGAAGAGAATTTCGCTATTTGGGATTTCAGCCTAACAAATGATGAGATGACTAAAATAGCTTCGCTGGATATGGGTTATGGAGATACGCGGACAAAACATTTCGATCCTAATTTTGTCAGAAGTGTTCTCAATGTTAAAATTCATGATTAAAACTGAATCATACTATTAAAAAGAAGGTAAAACTTATGACTATTAAACAAACCGCTGGGCGTGATAGACTTGGTGATTTCGCTCCAGAATTTGCTCATTTCAATGATGATGTGCTTTTTGGTGAAAACTGGAATAATCAGGATATTGATCTCAAAATGCGCTGCATTATTACTGTAGTAGCTCTCATGTCATCAGGCGTTACAGACTCTTCTTTGGTTTATCATTTGCAAAATGCCAAAAACAATGGTGTAAGCAAGAAAGAAATTGCTGCTATCATTACTCATGTCGCTTTCTATGTCGGCTGGCCAAAAGCTTGGGCAGTTTTCAACTTAGCCAAAGACGTATGGGAGTAAAAATCAAACAAAAGCCATTAATATTTGAAGGACATGACGAAGGTGATTGAAATATGGAAACAATTGATAAACTGATAAATTTAATTGCACTAAATGTTGATTTACCCTAAGGAGTAAACAAAGACATGTTTTTTCGTGGTTGGATGAATCAATGCTTGCCAGAAGATGTTAGTCAGGACTTTATCCACCTGCAAGATCAGTATTTACAAAATCAATTAGTCAAAAAAGTGTGATAGATGTAAATGATTTGACGCCTGTTCACGGAAATATCTATCTTTGGTGAGGAGATATTACAAAGCTGAAAGCAGATGGCATTGTTAATGCAGTTAACAGCAAACTACTGAGCTGTTTTGATCCCAATCATAATTGTATTGATAATGTTATTCATTTATAGACCGGAGTTCAATTGTGACTGGTCTGTTACCAGTTGATGTTAGAACAAGGGCATGATGAGCCAACTGGGCAAACAAAATCACATCTGCTTTTAACCTTCTATCCAAGTATGTTTTGCATACGGTTGATCCTATTATTATAGGACAGGTTAGTCAGAAAGCCAAGGACTTGTTGGTTTCCTGTTATCAATCTTGTTTAGATTTGGTCATTAAAAACAGATGAAGTCTTTTTCCAAAAACTTGCTGTTATCATTCCACTTGAAGTTTCCCAAAAAATCAATACTCTTAATTAGAAAATGAAACTCTGGATATCATAAGATAGAAAGCAGTCGTTCAAAAATCTGAGCGGCTGTTTTTTAATACTAGGGTAAATGGATTTATCTATCGTATTTTATTGTACTGTGATATTGTTTTCAAACTACCTTTGTTCTTTGGATAGCTGTTTTAATTGAATTCTTCAAGAATAAGTTAGTATTATAAATATGATATAATATTGTTAAAATAATAAGATGAAGTGGAGAATATGGTTAAAGTCAAGATTAGCAGTAATCCGTATCAAAAGGAAATTTTGTTTGATAAATGGAATAATCAAGCAGGAGTTTGGAAGTCTATCTCTTATCAGAATAATGAAAACAGCAAACTTATATCTGATAAGATGAAGCGATCATTTTTACCTTTTACAGTAAAAGAAATTATTGACATTATTATTGAAGAATATGATGATGGCAGTGATATTGAGCTGCAGTTTGAAGGAACAGATGATGAGTTTCAAGAACTTATTTACTTGGTTAAAGAGGCTCCTTATTCGAGAATTAAAGTTTTGAAAGGGGGAGATCCTTAGAAAATGCAAGAGAAGTGTTACCAAGGATTGCAACAATTTTTGATAAGATTTTAGAGATTATTCCTGAAAGTTTAGATGATGATTCCGATATCAAAAAATTCAAGCAATCATCGAATAGCTCCTTAATTCCATTAATCATCGTTGGAAATTATAGTTCTGGTAAATCAAGTTTTATTAATTCGCTTATTGGAAGTGATATCTTACCAAATAGTGACCGTCCAATCACAGCGAAAGTATTTGAAATTAGAAAATCTTATCAACCTAATGTTTCACAAATTAATTTTTGGGTAAAAGATACAGTTGTTCAAATTAATATTTCTGATAATGCTTATACTATTATTCAAGGTAAAGAATCTATTGTTGATATGTTACCAAACATTGAGCAGCAATTTGAACAGATTAATGTTCGAAATTCAGATACTATTTTGCACATGTTTTTAAAGGTTATCAATCAATATGAAGGTACAGATAATTCATTTACAATTTCTGATTTGATAACTATTAAAGTTCCCTTTAAACAAGGAATTTTAGCAGAATCAGACAAACAATATGTTATTTTTGACACACCAGGTTCAAATTCATCATCCAATAAAAATCATTTTAAGGTGCTAAAAAAGGCTCTGCAAAATATGAGCAACGGTCTCCCTCTTTTTGTATCAGATTATACTTCTTTGGATACAGTGGATAATGAGAATTTATATGAAGAATTACGAAATATCAAGGAAATTGATGATCGTTTTACTTTAATTATTGTTAATAAAGCTGATATGGCTGGTCTACCAAAAGAAGGGTTAGATGAAAGACAAATTCAACAAATTTTGAATCAATCTATACCAAGAAATCTTTATTCTGAGGGTATTTTCTTTGTATCTTCTGTCATGGGACTAGGTTCAAAAAATAACGGTCAATTCATTAATGATAATTATGACCGTATCTTCAAAAAGTCTTTGAATGAATTCAATAATAGCCAGTCAGAATATTATCAAGAACTTTATCAGTATAATATCGTTCCCAAACAGTTGGTCTCTCGGATGAAAGAGAATGTCAGAAGGAAAGGCAATCAACTCATCTATGTCAACAGTGGACTTTTTAGTATTGAAGATGAGATCGAGGTGTTTGCAAATAAATACTCTGCTTATAATAAATGTCAGCAAGCAAAACTCTACCTTGAAAAGATTATTGAGAGAACGGATGCTGAAATTAGTCGTTTGAAAGCTGATTCAAGCAGAGAATTAAAATCTCTGCAAGAGGAGCTTGAAAGAAATAAACAAAAGATAATTGAAGAAGTGGATCTTAAAAAACAAACTAATGACAAAATTTTTGAAGCTGATTACACTGAGCAAATGCAGAGTAAGTCAATTGATAAGGAGAAGCTGTTCTCTTTGTCACACTTGAAAGATTTGAGTGATAGTTTATATGTTAATGCGAGAGTTGATTTCAATTTAGATAGCTATGAAGAACTCAATAACCAGACAAATGAAAAATTAAAACTAACTTAAAACTAATTTTGAATCTTTTAAAAAGACCATAAATTTTGCAACGATTAAACCTGCTTATATTCAATTACAAGATGATTTCAGAGATAAAAATAAAAGCAATGAAGAATATGTAAAACAAAAGAATATGGCTTTTGAGCAAGTTTCTCAACAATTGCTTGATCACGCAAAGACAACTTACCAGAAAGAATTAATAGAGCTCAAAAATAAATTATTCAATTTATCTATTACATTCTGGGAGTCACATTCTAATAAGCTAAAAGATAATCTTTCAGAAGTTATTGGGGCTGCTGAAGCTCTTTCTTTTGAAAAGCGTGAAGATATTAAGAAATTGATTTTTGACTATGAATATATAACTCTTGAGAATGATGAGTCAAAAATTTTCAATCGTAACAATTTTAAACTAGGAATTCAAATTGGTGACCTAACTTTATTTGGAAATTCGCATAAAATTGATTTAAAAAAATTAACTAATAAATATAATCAATCCTTGAATGAAGAAACAGAGATTCTAATATCTCAAATTAAAGATTATCATCTCAATAACTATAAAGACTGGGCAGATAATCTGTTGCAAGTCATTAAACAAAATATTGTTGACTTTAATCCTGATTTAAAGAAAGCAAATGATTTAATTGTAGACAAAAATCTTCAAATTGATGATTATGAATTAAAATTGAATCAACTTAAGGTCTATTCTCAAGAAATTGTAAATTTATTAGCTTGGAAGAAAAGTAACTAGTTAGAGGATTAAATAATGGGGATTAAGAATGTTATCAGAAAAGTAGCTGGAAAAGGGGCTGATACTGTTGCAAAACTGTCGGCTCTTAGTCCAGAGCAGTTAGAGCAAGTACAAGCTAAACGTGAAGAGTTTTTATCAGATTTTCCCAATATGACAGGAGCTGAGACAGAAGAATTAACCAATCGTTTGTTAGCTGCTAATGCGGTAGAAATTTATAATGCCTATCTCTCGCAAATTGAAGATCTTTATATTCCAGTAGAGAAAGAAACTGAGTATGGTGAAGATTTTAGATCATCTAATAATATTCGCTACATTAATATCACCAAATGGGTAATTGACAAAAAAGAAAATAGTCTTGAAAAATTGGTTAATGTTTATGAAGTATTATCCAATGATGCTTGTAACATCTCTTTAGTTTTCCATCGCAAAGTTATTAAAACAGATGTTTATCTAGCCATTACTAATATTGACAATGCTGATAATAATGTTGATATTGAAAGCTATCGAAGAAGACTTGAATCTGCTATTCAAGGAAATTTTCCAGGTTCTTCTTGGAAAGAGATTGGACGAGGAAAGCTACCTTGCTTTAATAATAATGCACATTATTCTGTGGCAACTGCTTCTAATGTTCCAACTGAAAAATCTGAAAAATTCGTTAGTCAGACCATTGAGAAGTTGCTAGATGGTATCATTCCAACAACAGCTCAGCAAGAATATATTTTAGTACTTTTAGCCACACCGATTCAGGATATTGCTGAAAGGAAATTGACCTTATCGCAGATTTATTCTGATTTAGCTCCTTATGCTTCTTGGCAGACTAATTACACTTATACAGAAGCTGATGCGCGTGGTTCAGCAGCAACAGTCGGCATTAACGTTGGTGCCAGTGCTGGAACCCAGACTGGGACAAATTCATCTGTTACGGATACCAGTGGACAGACAAATACGGAAGGAATAACAGAAACAGAGGGTACCAGTACAACAAAAACAAATAATAAATCTAAAGGAGAGGGTGACTCATTGTCAGCTTCAGTAGGTTTTAAAGGAACTGGTATTTCAGCTACAAAAAGTTGGTTTACCTCTAAAGGTAAGTCAGTTGCAAAAGGAATCACAAAATCTGTTGCAGAATCTGCTGGTAATGCATTCTCAAAATCAACTGCTTTAGCTACAGGTGCTTCAAAAGCTCTTAACTTTGGCATGAACTTTGGTGCCAATTTTGCTCGTACATCTAATGTAACCGCAACTATTGGCAAAAATGAAGGGATTACCCAATCTTTTACCAATCATAATATTAAACATGCGCTTGAGCTGTTAGAAGAACAAATGAAGCGCTTAGAGAAAAGTACCGCTCTTGGTATGTGGGACTTCGCAGCCTATATTCTTAGTGAAGACCAAACTGTTGCTAACAATGTAGCCTATTCCTATCTCGCTTTAACGCAAGGGGAAGAATCTCATATGTCTCAGACTGTTGTTAATTTGTGGCGTGGAGATGTTCAAGAAGAACAAGCTAAAGCTAATGAAATTGTTGGTTACTTAAAAGATTTGCGGCATCCTATGTTTGCACTCAATCCAGCTCTTTTAGAAAATGATGAATCTTTCAGTGTCTATCCGGCCGTTGTGACTGCAACAACCGCTTTGTCTGGAAAGGAACTGGCTTATTCACTCAATTTTCCACAAAAATCAATTGCTGGACTTCCGGTTTTTGAATGTGCAGAGTTTGGTCGTAATATTAATTCTTATGAAGAGACAGAAGGAGACTTTGTTAAATTAGGAAAAATTTTCCATATGAACCATACTGAGCAGCTAGATGCTAGGATTAGTCTAAACTCTTTAGCTTCTCATACTTTTATCTCTGGGAGTACTGGAACAGGTAAAAGCAATACAGTTTACAAGATTTTGGATGAAGTCCGCAAACACGGTGTGAAATTCCTTGTCGTTGAACCGGCAAAAGGTGAGTATAAACATATTTTTGGAAATGATGAGAACGTTTCTGTATATGGAACCAATCCAGAACTCAGTGATCTGTTGCGTATTAATCCATTTGCCTTTCCAAAAGGAATTCATGTTTTGGAGCATTTGGATAGACTGATTGAAATTTTCAATGTATGTTGGCCAATGTATGCCGCTATGCCTGCAGTTCTCAAAAATGCTGTTGAAAAGGCTTATGAGGACAGTGGCTGGGATTTATTAAAATCGGTAAATTCTTACGGCGATCTTTATCCAACCTTTGCAGATGTCACACGAAATATCAAGGAAATCATTGATTCCAGCGAATATGATAATGAAAATAAAGGCGCTTATAAAGGGTCATTGCTTACACGTTTAGAGTCATTAACAAATGGGATTAACGGTATGATTTTTACCAATCAAGCCATTACTGACGAAGAATTATTTGATAAAAATGTGATTATCGATTTAAGTCGTGTTGGTTCAACGGAAACAAAGTCACTCATTATGGGAATGTTGGTCTTAAAGCTGCAAGAATATCGCATGACTCATACAGATAGTTTGAACAATCCTTTGAAACACGTAACCGTTCTTGAAGAAGCTCATAATATTTTAAAACGAACTTCAAATGAACAATCCATGGAAGGCAGCAATCTTGTTGGCAAGAGCGTTGAAATGATTGCTAACGGAATTGCTGAAATGCGGACGTATGGTGAAGGATTTATCATTGCCGATCAAGCTCCTGGTTTGATGGATATGGCTGTTATTCGAAATACCAATACAAAAATGATTATGCGTTTGCCAGATTTTTCTGACAGAGAGCTGGTTGGAAAATCAGCTAATCTCAATGATGATCAAATTACAGAACTAGCTAAACTTCCCAAGGGTGTTGCAGCACTTTATCAAAATGAATGGATTGAACCAATCTTGTGTAAAATTGATAAATTTGAAGGAGCAAATCAACTTTATCAGTATAATCGTACGAACAAAACTTATGATGACACAACGGATAAACTTGCTATCATAGAGCTTTTAAGTCAAAGTGAGCATCTTGAAGAAGCTATGTCAGTGAAAGAAATTCGAGAACTGATTGACCATTTAACTATTGATACATTGACAAAACATCGAATTATAGATTGGCTCACGAAACCACATAAGGAAATTAGTATGCACGACTATGCTAAAATTTCTAGTCAACTATATCCAGAGTTAGTTGAGGCAGTTCGTGAAAAATCTAAAAAGACGAAAGATTATCAAGAATTGACTATAACTCTTAGTGAAACAATTGCAACACATTTGCCTCTTTGGGTTCAAGAACAAACCAAACGCGACCTTATCCAAGCAACAATGATTTATTATTATCTCTATGAATTAAAAGATGAACCAGCTTTTCAGGACTGGGCTGCAAAAGGAGGAATTTTATGATAGAGAACTTAGCAAAACCAACTAGCGAAATAAAAACATCTGCTAATGAAATCAATAGAAAATCGGGTGAATTGTCTGGAAATAGAGTTGATTCGGATAAAAGAATTGGGAAAACGGAAAACAACACTGATTATTCTTATGACGGGCTTGGGTTAACCGATAAATTTATTATTGGCAGGGCTTGGGGGCTCCCAAAGTCAGTTTTAGATACTATGTACAATTTTCAAGAATTAAAGCATTATCATGAATTAAACTTAGCGCCTATGAAATTTGGAGAAACTGCCGATGGTAAAGATCGATTTGTTCTTGTGCCAAAAGATTTAGAAATGAAACAACCAGTAGATGTTCAGGGAAGAACCAATCAAGAACGTGCTGAACAGGGTTTGTCACTAAAAAAAGATGGTAAGATTTTGGAGGTTCATCATATCGGTCAAGTTGAGGGTGGACATTATGCACTTTTGACTAAGGAAGAGCATACACAAAATGGCTATGATAAAATGCTGCATAATCCTAATAAAGCAGGTGTTGATCATGGTATACCTTTTGAAGCAGATAAAAGAACTATATTAAAAGCAGTTGCAGAAGGAGTTTAATATGACAGTATTATCAGATAAAATAAGTTTAATTCCCAATCTTTATAAGACTCAACCAGCAAGCGAAGAACAAATAATAAATGCAGAAAGCAGATTGGGGTTACAATTTTCAGATGACTTTAAAGAATATCTAAAAAAATTTGGTTCTATCAGTTTTTATGGAACTGAGTGGATGGGATTAAATACAGATGAATTTTGTGATGTCATTTTGACTACACTGGAAGCGCGTCAATTATATGATAATTTTCCCAATGATAAATTTATAGTGGAAGATCTACATATTGATGATATTATTATTATTTCAGATTCAGAAGGGAATATTTACCAATGGCAGGCTGGAACAGCTGAAAAAATTTACAATTCTCTTCTTGGTTATCTTGAAGCATGTATTGAAAGAAAATCATAAAATAACAATTAAAACGTTTTCAGACTTTGGCAGCACTATTTATAATACCCTATGTTAAATATGAATAAAAGTACTTATTTTTCTGAGTGCTTTTTTGGTTTGTCAAAACAGGTCATCTAAATTTCTTTTACTATAAAAATAAGCTGCATTTTTTTGGTAGATTCAACGATAACACAGAAGATATGATTAAGGCAGGATAGATAATATGAATTGTCTATTTTCCATTAGTTCTGTTTCTTACTCTCTTAAAAACATCATCGGTAGAAAATCTCTTAGCTGTAGTGACAGTTCGTTTGTCAGCTTCATCAAGTTTGTTTTCAAGCTTATCTGTTAGTAAAAAGTATTATTCTAAACTCATCACTACCATGGAGGGATAACTATTTTTTATCAGAAATACTGATTTTTTATTCTGAATCACCTCAGGTTCCACTTCGCTGAAATGATTTTTCAAATTTGATACTAGCCTGATATTAAGCGTGAGTGTTTCTCCCAAATTTTAGATGAAATGACAGAAAGAAAATGATATAATTTCAAGGACTAGAATTAAAGAAAGTATAATAATGACACAAGAAATTGACATCGAAAAATACCACCAATTAGCACTACAGAAACAGAAAGAACACCGCAAATTTCTAGCGACTCTTAAGAAAAAAGCACCTAAAAATTTAGATAGTATCGTTCAGGAGGTTCATACAGAAGTTTTTAAGGAAATTGACTGTACTAAGTGTGCTAACTGCTGCAAAACTCTGGGGCCGCTCTTTACAGAGGCAGACATCAGTCGTATTGCAAAGCATTTTCGCATGAGACTCCCGATCTTTGAGGATATGTATTTGCGTGTGGACGAAGACAATGACAAGGTTTTTAAGTCTATGCCCTGCCCATTTTTAGGAGAGGATAATCTCTGTTCTATCTATGATATTCGCCCCAAGGCCTGCCGTGAATTTCCCCATACAGATCGTAAAAAAATTTATCAAATTAACCATCTGACTATCCAAAATACTCTTATTTGTCCTGCTGCCTATCTTTTTGTAGAAAAATTACAAGAAAGGTTGGCTTAAAAGTAGAACTCTTGGTTTCTATTGAGTAATGAAATAGAAAAGGAGCTCCTTTTGTGAGATAAGATTTCTGCGTGCAGTGAGAAAGGGAATCATATACTCTTGTAATGATAAAAAACAGCCTTATAGAGTGTATATTATTTTATGACACAATTATTGGAATATATATAGCACAATGCTTAATCTTGAGACGTCCTGATAAACATGATATAATGAACAAATAATATTTTAAGGAAATTAGGAAAAGAATGAAAAGCAAAACTTATTTGATGATTCCATTAGCATTGACCCTATTTATGGCTGCTAATACAGTATCTGCGGATGAGCAAAACCAATCCCTAAGTGCATCAGAAATTATTTCTTCTGATGCGACATCAATATCTGAATCACCAGTGACAACAGCACAGATAAGTCAGGAAGTCAGCAATAATGGACAAGACAGCACTGTCCAATTGCAGCAAACACAGGAACAATCTAATCCGATAACAAGTACGTCTGAGACAACTGTTTCCTCTATGAAAGCGGCCACAAATGGCTCACCTGCCAAAGCAAATGAGACTGAAACAGCTCCGTCTCAAGCAAGTACTGCTAGTTCTGTGCAGACTGCTGATCAGATTTCGACTGTTCCCTCTGTAGAAGCAGAAACTGCTCCTACTGCAGATCAATTACAATCAACATCATCTGCTCCTTTGGATCAACAAACTGATGCCAAACGTCTTTCTAATAAAATGACTGCAGCAAGCAGCGTACAAGCTCGTTCTTCTCTTACACAAGAAAAGCAAACACAGGCACAAGAAGTCACAAGTGCTGTAGTGGAAGAAAAAGGGATTAAGCTACAGTATAACGGTCAAATCGCTCGAAACACTAAGATTCAATTTGCTGTCTGGTCAGCTCGAAATGATCAAGATGATCTTAAATGGTATACGGCAAATAATATGGGAGCGGCCTATGCCGAATTCAAGAATCATCGCGAGTATGGGACCTATTATGTTCATACTTATGCCAATCAAAATGGCAAGATGATAGGACTTAACGCAACAGCTCTTACAATTGCTCAACCTCAGGTACAAACTAATATTCAAAGAAAATCAGCAACGAGTTTTGAGTTAACCGTTTCTAATGTTCCTAATACTATCAGCAGCATCATGGTGCCTGTCTGGTCAGATCAAAATGGTCAAGATGATCTTAAATGGTATAATGCCAGCAAGGCTGATGATGGCAGTTATAAGGTTTTGATTGATACTCAAAATCACAAGAATGATTTGGGACATTATGAAGCTCATATTTACGGCTACAGCACAGTAACCCAATCTCAAATTGGCTTAGCTGTTAGTTCTGGTTTTGACCGCAATGATACTAGGCCCAATGCAAGGATAACTGTTGCTAATTATGACCAAAATAAAACGACCTTTGATGTTGTTGTTGAAGGGTCATCTGATACAAAGACTGTATCTGCTGTTAATATTGCTGTTTGGTCTGAAGATAAAGGTCAAGATGACCTTAAGTGGTATTCACCAAAAATTGTCGACAATAAGGCAACTGTGACGATTAATATCGCTAATCATTCAAATACTTCAGATAAATACAATGTCCATGTTTATACAGACTACACTGATGGGACAAATTCTGGTACTATTTTAGGGGCTTATCAGATCAATAAACCGCTTGAGAAAAATGCTGTTTCAGCTGATTTAACTAGTGATGGCATTGCTCTCAAATTAGATTCAAACACGGTTACAGATTATACCAAAGTACGATTTGCCGTTTGGTCGGATCAAAATGGTCAAGATGATCTCAAGTGGTATAGTGCAAATAGTGATGGGGTGGCAACTGCAGCTTACAGTAACCACAGTGGTTATGGGCTTTATCATATTCATACTTATATCATTAAAGATGGGAAAATGGTTGGACTCAATGGCAGAACGATAACTATTAATCAGCCTAGTGCCAAGGTTAATATTGCTAAAGAATCTGATGCTCTTTATAAAGTGACTGTTTCTAACCTGCCAGCTTACATTAGCTCAGTAGTTATTCCTGTCTGGACAGATAAAAACAATCAAGATGATATTCAATGGATTCCTGCAACAAAACAAGGCGATGGAACCTACGCAGCGCAAATTCAGTTAGCTGATCATAATGGGGAAACAGGCCATTATAATGTTCATGTCTACGGACAAAGTAAATTTGACAATAAAACGGTTGGCTTAGCAGCAACCGATGGCTTTAATGTTGCAGAGACAAGGAATGCTGCTATCGCTGCTTCAAATTATAATGCCAATGCAGGAACGATAGATATGATTGTTAAACAAGAAGCGGGTGGTAAAGCGATCAAAGAAGTTCGGATAGCTGCTTGGTCAGAAGCTGATCAATCTAACCTTCATTGGTATGTTTCATCAACTATTATTGATGGTAAGGTAACAGTCACCATTGATGAAAAAAATCATCAATATATTAAAGGAAATTATAACATTCATGTCTATGTTGATTATACTGATGGCACTAGCAGCGGAACCAATATTGGAAGCTATAGCTTGAATGCTGACAAACCTGCTGTTGCTCTACCATCTTACTTTATTGATATTAGTAGCCACAATGGAATCATTTCTGTGGCCGAATTCAGTAGTTTGAAACAACAAGGTATTCAAGGAGTGGTTGTTAAGTTAACAGAAGGTACAAGCTATATCAATCCTTATGCAAGTTCTCAAATTGCCAATGCCAGAGCTGCCGGTATTAAGGTTTCTGCATACCACTATGCTCACTATACTTCTGTGTCCGGGGCGCAAGAAGAAGCCCGTTATTTTGCTAATGCAGCCAGATCCCTTGGTTTGGGAGCTTCAACTGTCATGGTAAATGATATGGAAGAGTCCTCTATGGTGAATAATATTAATAATAATGTTCAAGCTTGGCAAGATGAGATGAAGCGTCAAGGTTATAGCAACCTGATTCATTATACTATGGCTAGTTGGTTGGATATTCGCGGTGGACAAGTAGACACTACAAGGTTTGGCATTAATAATTTTTGGATTGCTCATTATGCCAAAGGGTATACTTATATGACTCAAGAAGAAGCTAAATCCTTTAATTATTATGCAAATGCGGCAGCTTGGCAATATACTAGTGTATCGCCTAAATTATCTCATGCTTTGGATGAAAATATTGATTATACTGGCCGATTTACTCAGCAGTAAAGAAACGAGGCGTTTGATTTATGAAAAGAAAACGAAATTTTTGCTTTCTTATTAGTTTATTTTTGACAGTCTTTCTTTTGATAGGGTGTTCAACTCAGAAAAAAAGCACATCAAAAAACAGCTCGACTTCTCAAAAGACTACTTTGCAAACAAAGCAGTCACAAGCTGGTAAAACGAAAAGATCAACTGATACTAAGCAAACGACAGAAGCTCATTCAGAAAGCAGTCAGTCTTCTTCTCATTCTAATAACGAGGAAATCCTGGCTCCCATTGATACAGGCGCTGTTTTAAGGGCTGATTACAGTAGTATGTCAGGAACTTGGAAAAATGAAGAAGGTCAAACGTTGACATTTGATCAGCGAGGTCTGACAACCTCTGGAATGACAGTCAGTCTGTTGAACATTGATCAAGACGGCAATCTTTTATTAAATGTTGAGACTGGAACAAAAAATAATTTGACTCTTTATATTGTGCCAGCCAATAAAATCCTATCTAATCAATATTTTTCTAATGGTCAAAGCGATGAATCCGATAAAACAAAAGATCGTATTATTTCTTCTGAGAGTTTAAATAGTGGCAAATTTACAAACCGAGTTTATTATCATGTTTCAAGCCATTAATCAAAGCAAAAAATTCTAAATAATATTTAAAAAACCACAGATAAACGTGGTTTTTTCTGTTATAATTAAGGAGATAGGGTAAGGGGTAATAAATGACTTATGATAATTTATTGAATCGCTTTTTAACCTATACCAGGGTTAATACAAGAAGTGATGAAAGTAGTGAAACAACACCAACAACACAAGCTCAGGCTGATTTTGCTTTAACCATTTTAAAACCTGAAATGAAAAGTATTGGGCTTCAAAATGTTCATTACTTGGAAAATGGTTATTTGGTAGGAACTTTGCCTGCAAATGGTAATTTTCCTTATAAAATCGGTTTTATTGCACATATGGATACAGCCGATTTTAATGCTGAGGGCGTCAATCCTCAGATTGTTGACAATTATAATGGTGAAGTTATTCAATTAGGACAGACTGATTTCGTTTTGGATCCAAAGGAGTTTCCTAATTTAAATAACTACTTAGGCCAAACTCTGATTACCACAGACGGAACTACTCTTCTCGGCAGTGATGATAAGTCTGGCATTGCTGAAATTATGACAGCCATTGATTATCTGGTCAAACATCCTGAAATTGAACATGGCGAAATTCGAGTTGGTTTTGGACCTGATGAAGAAATTGGTAGAGGTGCTGATCAGTTTGATGTTGAGGATTTTGATGTTGACTTTGCTTATACTGTTGATGGCGGTCCTTTAGGAGAACTGCAATATGAGACTTTCAGTGCTGCAGCAGCAGAAATTGATTTTGTGGGACGCAATGTTCATCCGGGTACAGCTAAGAATCAGATGGTTAATGCATTGCAATTGGCAATGGATTTTCATGGGCAATTGCCACAAGAGGACCGGCCTGAAAAGACTGAAGGATATCAAGGCTTTTATCATCTTTTGAGTCTTAAAGGGACTGTTGATGCGGCACATGCCAGTTATATTATTCGTGATTTTGATGATGAAGCTTTTGCAAGGCGCAAAGATCTCATGCAGAAAATTACTGATAAGATGAATGCCCATTTAGGAGCAGAGCGCGTGCAATTGCAAATTTATGATCAGTATTATAATATGCGAAAAATTATTGAAAAAAGATATGACCTGCGTGAAACTAGCTAAAAAAGTTATGGAAAACCTAGCGATTGAACCGATTATTGAACCGATTCGCGGCGGGACAGATGGTTCTAAAATTTCCTTTATGGGTCTGCCGACCCCCAATCTTTTTGCTGGCGGTGAAAATATGCATGGTCGCTTTGAATTTGTCAGTTTAGAAACGATGCAAAGAGCAGTTGACGTTATCATAGGAATTGTCTGTTTCAAACAATAAATTTTGGTAAAAATGACATAACTGTGATAAAATAATGTGACATGGAGGAAACGAAGTGATTAAGATATTTGGGAAAGTTAGATATCATTGGCAGCCTGAACTGTCATGGTTGATTATTTATTGGTCTATCACTATTATGCCAATTTTTATTGCCTTATCACTTTTGTATGAACAAACATCTATTCCGCAGTATTTCTTTATTTTATTCATTACATTTGTTGTTTTAGTTGGTGCTGGTTTTCATCGCTACTTTGTGATTGAAAATAATGGCATTTTACGGGTTGTTTCTTTAAATGTTTTTAAGCCTTCAAAAATTGCTATTGCAGATATCAAAAAAGTGGAGGTAACAAAGTCAACAGTAACTCTGGTTGTAAAAGGTAAGAAAAAGTGTCTCTTCTATATGCGTAAGTGGCCTAAAAAATATTTTTTAGATGCTTTGGCACTTCATCCGGACTTTAAGGGAGAAGTAGAGCTCATTGATAATTTTATCAATCTTGATTATTTTGAAGCTTATAAAAAGAAAAAAGCCTTTACGGTAATGTAAGAGCTTTTGTTGGACAATTTTTAACAGCCATAAGGATATCTGGATCATCGGCAACTGTTTTTACCTTTTCCTTGCTGTCTGTAAAAATGACAATACCATCATCATTATAATCAAAAACGCCTGAATAGGTTTGACAAAGCCCGCAGGCAATACATTTTTCTGGGATAATTGCTACTTTCATAGTAACATTGTAATACTATTATTAATTTTTAACAAGGGGAAAATCATGTCAAATAAACCATGGGAAGAAAAAGTAACTGATGCAACTACTGATAATGAAGAAATGACAAGAAATTCAAAGGATGCTAGTATTATCAGTACACCTATTTTAACAATCCTATTGAGCCTCTTTTTCTTGATTATTATTGGTATTTTATTTTTTGTACTTTATACTTCAAATGGCGGAAGCAATGAAAAAGCAGCCACTTCGGGTTTCTATGGTTCCTCTAAAACGGTCAAAAAAGATACAAATAAGGCAAGTAGTCAAACTGATGAACAGACAACAGAAGCAGAAACAAGTTCAAGTGAAACGACAAGTTCCTCTTCAGACAGTGATGGTGAGACAATTACAGTTCAAGGAGGTGAAGGGGCTGCAGCAATTGCTGCGCGTGCAGGTATTTCTGTTGATAAACTCTATGAGCTGAATCCAGAACATATGACGCAGGGTTATTGGTACGCCAACCCTGGGGATAATATCAAGATTAAGTAGAGAGGTTGATATGACGAGTATTAAAATTGCTATTGATGGCCCTGCTTCCAGCGGTAAAAGTACAGTAGCTAAGCTTATCGCTAAAAAGTTAGGTTATGTTTATTTGGATACAGGTGCCATGTATCGTTCAGCAACCTATTTAGCCTTGCAAAATGATACATCGCTAACGGACGAGCGGGCCATTGTTAAACTTTTGAAGGATTATCCTATCAGTTTTGGGCGTCGTAAGGATGATAGTGAACAACTCGTTTTTGTTGGTGATGTTGAAGTTAGTCACCCTATTCGTGAAAATGAAGTGACCAATAATGTATCAACCGTTGCTGCCTTGCCCTTGGTGCGTAAAACATTGGTTGATTTGCAACAACAATTGGCCAAAAAAGGCGGTATCGTAATGGATGGGCGTGATATTGGGACAGTTGTTTTGCCTGATGCTGAGCTCAAGATTTTTTTGATTGCTTCTGTTGAGGAAAGAGCTGAGCGACGTTACAGAGAAAATCTTGAAAAAGGAATTCAAACAGATTTTAATACATTAAAAAAGAAATTGCTGAGCGTGACTATAAGGATAGTCATAGGAAAATTTCTCCGTTAAAACCTGCAGCTGATGCTATCACTTTTGACACAACGGGCATCGATATTGCAGGTGTCGTTAACTTTATTGAAAAAAAAGCACAAAATATTATTGACAGGTCTTAAAAATTTTGTTATTCTATTTTAAGTGAGAAAAGCAGAAGTGAGAACTTCTCGCCTTGCGACTTAAAGTTGTCTGGCCCAACATGTTAAAGTTCCTGTGGGATATTATGTGTATACGGGCTTGATTTATCAAGTCCGTTTTGTTTTCTCGAAAAAATAATGAAGGGGTGAAGACTATCGCTAAAAAAGATTTGTTCATTAACAATGAAATTCGTGTCCGCGAAGTTCGTCTTATTGGTCTTGATGGTGAACAATTAGGAATTAAACCATTAGCTCAAGCACAGGCTATTGCAGATGATGCTAATGTCGACTTAGTTTTAATTCAGCCGCAGGCTACACCGCCTGTTGCTCGTATTATGGACTATGGTAAGTTCAAATTTGAGTATCAAAAGAAACAAAAGAACAACGTAAGAAGCAAAGCGTTGTTACCATTAAAGAAGTCCGTTTAAGTCCAGTTATTGATAAGGGTGACTTTGAGACAAAGCTTCGTAATGGGCGTAAGTTCCTTGAAAAAGGAAATAAGGTTAAAGTTTCTATTCGTTTTAAGGGACGTATGATTACTCATAAGGAAATTGGAGCAAAAGTTTTAGCTGATTTTGCTGAGGCAACGCAAGATATTGCTATTATTGAGCAAAGAGCTAAGATGGATGGCCGTCAAATGTTCATGCAGCTTGCACCAATTCCAGATAAAAATAAATTAACCAGTAAATAAAAGTAGGAGAAATATTAAAATGCCAAAACAAAAAACACACCGCGCATCAGCTAAACGTTTTAAACGTACAGGTTCAGGTGGATTGAAACGCTTCCGTGCATACACCTCTCACCGCTTCCACGGTAAAACTAAGAAACAACGTCGTCATCTTCGTAAAGCATCAATGGTGCATTCAGGAGATTTCAAACGTATTAAGTCAATGCTTACTCGCTTAAAATAAGAGTAATTTAAAAGAATAGAAAGAATTATCGGAGGATTATATAAATGGCTCGTGTTAAAGGTGGCGTTGTTTCACGTAAACGTCGTAAACGTGTTTTAAAATTAGCTAAAGGATACTATGGCGCAAAACATATCTTGTTCCGTACTGCAAAAGAACAAGTAATGAATTCATACTATTATGCTTATCGTGACCGTCGTCAAAGAAAGCGTGATTTCCGTAAATTATGGATTACACGTATCAATGCAGCAGCGCGCATGAATGGATTGTCATATTCACAATTAATGCATGGTTTGAAGTTGGCTGAAATCGAAGTTAATCGCAAAATGCTTGCAGATTTAGCGGTTAACGATGCAGCGGCTTTTACAGCTCTTGCAGATGCGGCTAAAGAAAAACTTGGCAAATAATTTTTTTGCTGTTGACTGTCAAGTTTATGGTGTCCTCTACTTGATAGCTACTTTTGAAGGGAAAAGTTATACGAAAGTAAAACTTTTTGCAATAAAAAAACATCTGAAAACTAGTTTTCAGATGTTTTTTTATGATTGAGATTTTATGCTGCTCATAAATAGACAAAGAAAACGGCTTGCATTGGCCGCTTGATACTTAAGCTTTTGTTTATTTTACAATTCTTTTTTATAAGAGGTGTCATTCCACTTAAGGAGTTTAAACCGTTCAAAGTCTTTTGTTTCTAAAATGGTCACACTAGCATTATCAAGACCACCGTCACGTCGTAGTTGAGCAGGTTCACAGCCTAATAATGTTTGAATAGAGGCGGTCAAAGTTGCACCATGTCCGACTATTAAGATATTTTGAGCCTTTTTCTTTTGTAATGATTTGATAAAATCAGAAACACGATGTGTCACACGATAGACGGATTCAGCATCAAACATTGAATTGTTAAATTGTGCTAAATTATGACGGAAAGCTTTCATTTGTTTGGGATAAATAGAAGTGACAAGGCTGATTTTTTGACCTTCCAGACTACCTAAATTCCATTCTCGTAAGGTTTTGGTATATTTAATTTTCACAGGGTGCTTATTTTCCTGATTAATAATTTGACTGGTTAATTTAGCCCTTTTTAGATCACTGGAATAAATGTGATCAAATTGGATATCTTTGAGGTAGTGGCCCAATGCTTTGAGCTCTAGGATAGAAGTGTCTAAAAGTGGTGAATCACCGTTTGCCCCTTGGAAACGTCCTTCTAGATTCCACTCCGTTTTACCATGTCTTACAAAATACAATTTCATGTTTAGTTTATACCTCTTTTATAATTGTTATACCAAAAGGAAAAAGACTGATGCCAGCCATCTTGATAGACTGTAATGCAAAGGGAATTCCTATAATAGTAATACAAAGGAGGAAAGCAGACGCTAAGTGTATCACCGCCAATTCCCAACCAATGACTAAAATCCAGATGATATTTAAAATAAGGCTGGAAACATTACTGGAAGGGGAAATCGATTTTCCAAAAGGAAAGAGTCCAAAACCTGCAATCTTAAAACATTGAAGCCCAAAAGGAATGAGAATAACAGTCAGACAAAGAATAATTCCCGCTAGAGACCAACCGATAAAAGATAATAACCCAGCACATAAAAACCAAACAATATTTCCTAATAAACGCATGTTATCACTCCTTTAAATCAGCAAATTGAGCTTCAACAAAGTCAGCTAAAACTTGGCTGTTGATACGAATGGAACGTCCTATCTCACCTGCTGATACAATGATTTGTCCCTTTTCTAAAGCTATAGAATCAATAAAAATTGGGAAATGATGCTTTTGTCTAATACCAACAGGATTATTAGCACCATGAACATAGCCTGTTATTTTTTGGAGTTCTTTTTGGGGAATCATGGTAACTTTTTTATTTGCAGATACTTTGGCTAATTTCTTTTCAGAAAGATGCTCTGTTATGGGAATAATTCCAATAAGTGGTCCAGTTTTATCGCCAATTAGTGCCAGTGTTTTAAAAATATCCTCCTTTTGGATATCTTCTGGCAAATCGCCTTCCAAGGCATTGAGTGCTAAGCTATCGTGCCTAATCTTGGCCTTATCTAAAATTTGATCAACCAAGGTTTTCTTTAATTTCTTTTTCTTGCTCATTTGTATTTTTCCTCAAGTTTACTCATCCAAGCTCCAAGAGCAATACCTGCTATAAGGAACAGAGCAGCCATTAAAAAGGTTGTAAAACCCCTGCCAGCATAAGAGATACTTTCGGCATTTCTAGGATTTGGAATAATGATTAAGAGGGTACTCGAAAGAACAAGTCCCAGGATAAAGTGATAAACGCGTGAATGGTAGTGATTGAGAGCATAATCCATGGCCTTTGAAAAAAGTAGCATGGTAGCAGCACCACCCATAGCAATTGGCAGAAAAACTCCTACTAAATCAAGGTTCTTAAAGCCTGTTAACATAGGGGCATAAAGTCCCATAATTAAAAGGAGATTAGATGGGCTAAGTCCTGGAACCAACACACCTAAAGCAATCAAAGCACCAGCAAGAATAAAGCTAACAAAGTTAGCAGGAATTGTACCAACTAAATCATTTAAAAAGAAAAGCAGGAGACCGGAGATCATAAAGGTTCCCAGCAACCAAATCCAATCCTTACTATCACGTCTGGATTTTTGCGTTGATTCAGAAAATAAGGTTGGTAAGGTTCCGACGATTGTTCCTGTAAAAGCCCACAGAACAGGAACTTGGTAATGTTTCAGCAGATATTCCAAGGGAGCTGAAAAAAGAGCGATACCTAAAATACCACCAATTCCAACAGGAATAAAAAAGAGAACATTTTTAACAAAATCTTTTGACAAATGTGCTAAAAATGAAATAATGCGTTCATACAATCCTAAGATAGATGCTAAAACACCGCCTGATACACCGGGTAAAATAAATCCAAGAGCAATGATAACACCTTTGATCAATCTTGTTAACCAAGAAATCATGTTTTCCTCCAAAATAAATAATAAATCACTTTATTATATCATTTTAAAGTTGATTATAGTAGGCCTGAATTAAGTCTAAAAAATTTTTAATAGAATAAGAGCTAGCAAAAAAATCTGCTGCAGCCTGTGCCCAATAATCATCAGGATCTTGATGATTAGTTCCACCAAGATAAGAAGAAACCATTTGATGTGTCCAGACTGTTCCTGATGTATCTTTTTGCCCTAAAGTGACAGGCAATTTATATTTTTTAAGCATAAAAGCTGTATAGTAGGCTGCATTAGCTGTTTGTCTAGCAAAATCATCCTTATTGTGCTCATGTGTCATTTCAAATTGTAAATAATAAGGATTTCCCTTGGGACCAGCCCCCTGAGCCATATAACTGTCATCAGCAATTTGTAAAATATTATTTTTATCAAGGAAGCTATGAACAAATACCCCAGATGATTTATAATTTTTTTCCATATAGGTTACTTCACTTTGGATAGAAGAACTGTCATTTCCAGTATCATGAATAATAATACCCTTTGGTTTACCACTTGTTCCCAAATAAGATTTTTGGGCAAACTGATGATAGATATTTTTGGTTATTTCGGTATGAGGGTAGTTTAAACTGGCAATATACTGATTGATTGCATTTGTATGTTGAATCTGAAGATGTTTAGCATCAAGGTAGTAAGTGTGTCCCCTTAATTTTACCTTGGCTAAAGTCATTGTTTTTCCTCTTAGATGTGTTAAACGATAGCCTGTCACTTGCACTGTAGTAGTTTGTTTCAATTTATCTGTATTAAAATCAAATAAATGGCAATAGAGTGTTACTGGTGATGTTGGTATAATTGTAGCTGTTTGTGTTATTTCATAAGAATTGGAAACATGAAAACGATGTTGGTAAAGAAAGCCGCTGAATCCAAGTAGGAGAAGCAAAGAAACGATTATCATATGATAGTTAATTTGCTTTTTCTTTTTATAAGGGCGTCTTTGATGACTAGTCAGTTGCTTTTTATATTTTTCTTTTTAACCATATCTATATAATAGCATGATTAACTTAAAAAAACTGAATTATAAATTCTCGTTTAAGAAAGGGATACCAACATTTCTTGTTTTTCAAACGCATTCGTTTATATGTTCTTCTTTTCAGCTGGCAAAAAGAGTTGTGGCTGGCTTGGAACTAAAAACATAAGGATAAGAATAACAACTAAGAAAGTAAGCAAGCCAGCACTGCCATTAACAGTGAAAGAGTACCAAAAAGGGGACATTCCTTTGGGTGCATAACTTCCCCAAAAAAGGAAACCTGCAATATAATGACAGATATATCTGGTGAAGATAGCTATGAATGCACCTAGTGTGGCAAAGATCAAGGCTTTCGGCTTATTTCCGTTTTTCAAGGCCGCTTGAAAGGGTTGTTTAGTTATACCTGCCAGCCCCATACAGAAGAAAGCTAAGATGTATTCAAGAAACACTTGTGAAAGCGCTAGATAATAAACTTTTGCTAAAAGAAAATGCAGTAATCCCCAAAGGAAGCCTGCTAACACTCCAAATTTACTTCCTCTTCTTAAGGCGAATAAGACGAGAGGAATAGCTCCAAAAGAGGGTGTAAACCAACTTGCAAAGTCAGGTATCATTGAAAGAGCCATAGCTAAGGCGGCAATTAGAGCGGTTTCAACTAGGATAACAGCATTTTTAGACATAAAAAAGACCTCCTTGTACAATCCAAGGAGTCCATGTGTGTTCATTTAGTTCATTCATGAAACGAATCACATTCCCACGCTAGTATTAACTAGATCAGGTCCATAGGATTTTGCAAATGCAATCTCAGCTAAGGTTAGCACTCCTTGTGATAGTTTACTTATATTATAAAATGAAAGTGGCAATTGTGTCAAGGTTATTGGTTGCTTGATCCAAATAATTTTTCATAAGTGGATTTTGTATCTTTATTGACAGCGATCTGATTAAGATCAAGTGTATTCTTGAAGCCTTCAATATGGCCTTGAGAGGTGTATTGATGCAGATCATAATTCAGTTTGGTTTTAGGAACTGCTTCAAAGTAGCCCGAGTCAGTACCATAAGTTGGAATCCAGATAGCATCAAATCCTTTTGCTGAAATACTGTGCTCTTCCATAAAATAAGTCCCAATATAAATGCCAACTTTTTCAGCACCAAGGCGTTTTAATTCATCTCGAAAAGCTTTAACTCCCTTGTCCATATTAGGCATTGTCTTTTCTTCAACATCGAGCCAATAGAAAGTTGGATTATAGGGAGATGCATTTTTGTAAAAAGTCTTTGCTTCAGCTTTCATTTTCTTGACGCTGGAGCCACGGACATATGCATAGACAGCTACGGGTACGCCGCGTTTTTGGAACTCTTCAATATGAGTCTTAAACGATTTATCAATTCCGGAACTGTGAGCTGCATTATTTTTTTGGCGATGCCTGAGCCGCCTTGGACGCGGACAATGGCTCCTGAAATGTTTTTTGATAGGGTATCATAGTCAATTTCGCTAGGCAGCTGCCAACCCGAGATATCAACAATCGGATTAAGAGTAAAGGTGTCTCCATCTGAATTTGTTTTAGCTTTCTCTGAATTTTGTTCCGTGGCAGGAATGGCTGCTTGGGCAGCTCTTAATTCTTTTTGTCGGGCATTTTCAACTTGAATATTCCCTAAGATGATAATCAAGGCGAACAAACTAAAGAAAGCTAGAACAAAGACAGGCTTAATTCTTCTTCTCATCTCATTTATTGTAGCGTAAAGTTTTGAAAAAAGCAAAACATGTCTATCTGAGATGTTGAAATGTAGTTTTAAATTGCTATAGTCTTAGTATTGTTACTGTAAGTATGGTAAGGCGAGCTAATAATGTTATATGAAAGATAAACAAAAAGGTAATAGTGGGTCAGGTGATGGTCATCATTTACAGTTACATGAACTTAAAAACATTCAATCATTTAGCCTATTTTATCATCTTGACAGTTTTTGAGCTTTTCGGTAGACTGAAATTATGGAGAAGAAAACCTTAAAGCAAATTAGCCGTATTGCTATTTTATCAGCTTTAGCCATTGTTTTGCGACTTGCCTTTTCAGCTTTGCCCAATATTCAGCCTATCACTGCTATCTTTCTAGTATGTGCCGTTTTTTATGGTTTTTGGGAAAGTTTTTTAATCATGGCTGTAACCATGTTGATTACAAGTTTTTTGCTGGGGTTCGGTCCTTGGGTCTTGGGGCAACTTATCAGCTTTGGTCTAGTTATTTGCCTTTGGAAATTTTGCCTTTATCCTATGACAAAACTTTTTCGATTTGGTAATGTTAATGAGCTTGGTCTGCAGTCTGTTTTGGCAGGGTTAATGGGAATTGTATATGGTATCTTGATTGATACTTATTCTGCTCTCTTATTTTCTACTCCAATTTTAGCCTATATCATAGCAGGAATGACTTTTAATTTAGCTCATGCTATCTCGACTTTGTTCTTTTACCCAATTATATTATCAATCTTTAGGAGGTTATCGTCTCATGCGAAAAATAATTAATGTTATCGTCTTATCACTATCCGTTTTTTTCCTGGTAGCTTGCAGCAATAGCAGTACCGGTAAAAAACAAGTCAATCATCTGAAGAGACTAAGGTCCGATTAATTGTTAAAACGGATTCTAATAAAACCGATGAAAAAGTCGCTTTCAAAAAAGGTGCTACTGTTATGGATGTCTTAAAAAACAACTATAAAGTTAAAGAAAGCGGTGGTTTTATCACTGCTATTGACGGTGTCGCTCAGGATAAAAAAGCAGGCAGGTATTGGATGTTTGATGTTAATGATAAGCTGGCATCAAAAGCTGCTGATAAGGTTAAGGTCAAAAATGGGGATAAAATCGAATTTTATTTGAAAGTTTATAAAGGTAAGAACTAGGCTGCCTAGTTCTTTATTTTTTGTGTTAAATAAGATGCTTACAGTTGAATAAAGATTTACTTTTTTTCTAAAAGTGATATGATATAAAGTATCAAAAAAGAAGGGGAATTTGTTTCGTGACAATCAATAAACTAGAAAGTAGAAATGATAAAGAAGCAATTGCTGAGGAGATTACTATTCTTACCAAACTACTGGACGATGCTACCAAAACAATGGTTGGCAGTGCTAGCTTTGATAAGATTACTCTCTTTAAAAAATTATCAATTGAAGAGAAGCATCAAGAGTTAGAACGTGAAATTGAGCAGTTAACAAATGAAGAAATGGTCGTTGTTTCTCGTTATTTCTCCATTTTACCACTTCTTATCAATATTTCTGAAGATGTTAATTTAGCTTATGAAATCAACTATCAAAACAATAATGATATTGATTATTTAGGGAAATTATCATCCACTATTGAACTTGTTTCTAGTCAAAAAAATGCTCAAGAAATTCTGGAAAATGTTAATGTCGTCCCTGTTCTAACAGCGCATCCAACTCAAGTGCAACGAAAAACGATGCTGGATTTAACTAATCATATTCATGAACTTTTGCGTAAGTATCGTGATGTTAAAGCTGGTTCTATTAACAAGCAAAAATGGTATGACGATATGCGCCGTTATGTTGAGCTCATTATGCAAACAGATATTATTCGTGAAAAGAAATTAAAAGTCACTAATGAAATTACCAATGTCATGGAATACTATAATTCCTCTCTGATTAAGGGCGTTACTAAATTAATTACAGAATACAAGCACTTGGCTCAGCAAAAAGGATTTGATTTAGGAAATGCTAAACCAATTACGATGGGGATGTGGATTGGTGGTGACCGTGATGGGAATCCTTTCGTCACTGCTGAAACTCTGAAAATATCAGCTCTGGTGCAAAATGAAGTGATTTTAAATTATTATATTGACAAAGTTTCAGATCTTTATCGAACATTTTCTCTTTCAACCAGCCTTTCTACTATTAGTAATGCAGTCAAAGAGATGGCAGATCGATCAACAGATGTTTCGATTTACCGAGAAAAAGAACCCTATCGTAAGGCTTTTCATTATATTCAATCAAGATTGCAAGAAACTCTTATTTATTTAAAAAATAGCCGTTTGGAAGAGTTGGAGTCTGAAGGTAGTGCTCAAATCCTTCCTTATCAATCAGCGCAAGAGTTTAGAAATGATTTGCAACTCATCAAAGATTCTCTTTTAGAAAATAACGGTTCTGCTTTTGTTACGGGTGATTTAACAGAATTATTGCAAGCAGTTGATGTTTTTGGCTTCTTTTTAGCTTCTATTGATATGCGACAGGATTCTAGTGTTCACGAAACCTGTGTAGCAGAACTGTTAGCTTCAGCCAATATTGTTGCTAACTATAGCGACTTATCTGAAGAAGAAAAGATTGCTATTCTTCTCAAAGAATTGACTGAAGATCCTCGGATACTGTCTGCAACGCATGTTGAAAAATCGGAAGTATTGCAAAAAGAATTAGCTATTTTCAGAACAGCTAGAAAATTGAAGGATGCTCTGGGAGAAGATGTGATTAAACAACATATCATTTCACATACAGAAAGCATTTCTGATATGTTTGAATTAGCCATCATGCTCAAAGAAGTCGGCTTGGTTGATACAGATAAGGCGCGTGTGCAAATTGTTCCTTTATTTGAGACCATTGAAGACTTGGATAATTCTCGCGAAATCATGAGACAGTATCTCAATTATGATATTGTTAAAAAATGGATTGCAGCCAATCATAATTATCAGGAAATTATGTTGGGTTACTCAGATTCTAACAAGGATGGCGGTTATTTATCGTCTGGCTGGGCGCTCTACAAGGCCCAAAATGAATTGACAGAAATTGGTTCTGATAATGGTGTCAAAATCACCTTTTTCCATGGACGCGGCGGTACTGTTGGACGTGGCGGCGGGCCATCTTATGAAGCTATTACATCACAGCCATTTGGTTCCATCAAGGATCGGATTCGTTTAACGGAACAAGGTGAGGTTATTGGTAATAAATATGGCAATAAGGATGTTGCTTATTACAACCTAGAAATGCTGGTTTCAGCAACTCTTGATCGCATGGTGACAAGAAGGATTGTCAATTCAGATAACTTAGTCAATTATCGTTTAATCATGGATGAAATTGTTGCTGACAGCAATCTCATTTATCGTGATTTAGTTTTCGGAAACGAACATTTCTATGATTATTTCTTCGCAGCTAGTCCAATTCGCGAAGTTTCAAGCTTGAATATTGGCTCCCGTCCGGCAGCTCGTAAGACGATTACAGAGATCAGCGGTTTACGCGCCATTCCTTGGGTATTCTCATGGTCTCAAAATCGCATCATGCTTCCAGGATGGTACGGTGTCGGTTCAGCCTTTAAACATTTTATAGATAAGGATGAAAAGAATTTGGCTAAATTGCAGGAAATGTATCAATCATGGCCTTTCTTCCATTCGTTGTTATCAAATGTTGATATGGTTTTATCCAAATCAAATATGAATATTGCCTTTGAATATGCTAAATTATGTCAGGATGAAGAAACAAAAGAAGTCTTTGCAACTATTTTGGATGAATGGCAATTAACCAAAAATATTATTCTAGCAATTGAAAGTCACAAACAGCTTTTAGAAGATAATAGTTATTTGAAAGCTAGTCTTGATTATCGTTTACCTTACTTCAATGTTTTAAATTATATTCAAATTGAGTTAATTAAACGTCAGCGCCGTGGTGAATTAGGTGAGAATTTAGAAAACCTGATTCACATTACTATTAATGGTGTCGCAACTGGCTTACGAAATTCAGGTTAAACAGAAAAAAGCTCTATAATATCTGTAATGGATGAAATCTGCTTCGGAGATTATAGAGCTTTTTGATTGTACGAAAAATATTAATTTTATATGGGAATGACAGATTTTCTTAATTTTCAGATTTTTCACTTTAAGAGAATAAAAAGTTCATCAGATATATTAATCAGAGAGTGTTAAAAGCAAAGTTTAATAAGGTTTGTTAGAGCTTTCATCAGACTAAAAGTCTGATAGTGTTTTAGTAAAAGCGAACGATTGAGCATTAAACGATAGTCATCGTTTCAGCAGCTTAGAGACTTCAAAATCTAAATCAGTCAGGTATAAAGCGACTTACTCCAGTGATAGTTTAGAAATTCTGTCATATTAGGCAATAAGCAGAAGATACTGTTTATTGCCTAATATGATTCATCAGTTATTTTCTTTGTTTTAACTTTAAAAGATGATATAATGCTAATGTTAAACTTGTAAGATATTTGAGGAAATGTAATGAAAATTGATAAGCGGCATTTGCTAAATTATTCGATATTATTGCCCTATTTAATTTTATCAGTGTTAGGTTTGATTGTTGTTTATTCAACAACTAGTGCTAGCTTAATACAAAATGGTTTAAATCCTTTTCGTTCTGTCATAAATCAGGCTGCCTTTTGGGTTATTAGTTTATTGGCTATCCTTTTTATTTACCGCTTAAAATTAAATTTTTTGAAGAATAGTGGTGTTTTAACTATTATGATGATGATAGAAGTGGTGCTGCTTTTAATTGCGCGTTTTTGGACACAGGAAGTTAATGGTGCTCATGGTTGGATAGTTATTGGTCCCATCAGCTTTCAGCCAGCTGAGTATTTAAAAGTTATTATGGTTTGGTTTTTGGCCTTTACCTTTGCTAGGCGGCAGCAATCTATTGAAATTTATGATTATCAAGCTTTGACCAAACGTAAATGGTGGCCGAAGCAGTTGAGTGATCTAAAGGATTGGCGTTTTTATTCTTTAGTTTTGATTCTTTTAGTTGCAGCACAGCCCGATTTGGGAAATGCGACCATTATTGTTTTAACAGCTATTGTTATGTATTCAGTCAGTGGTGTTGGCTATCGTTGGTTTTCTGCTCTATTAACTGGAATTATTACGTTATCGGCAGTTTTCTTAGGTCTCATCAATATAGTTGGTGTTAAAACGATGAGTAAAGTTCCAGTTTTTGGCTATGTTGCTAAACGCTTTAGTGCTTTTTTCAACCCGTTTAAGGATGTGACAGACTCTGGACACCAGTTGGCTAATTCCTATTATGCTATGAGTAATGGTGGTTGGCTGGGACGTGGTTTGGGCAATTCTATTGAGAAGCGAGGCTATCTTCCGGAGGCACAAACGGATTTTGTCTTTTCAATTGTTATTGAAGAATTAGGACTGATTGGAGCAGGACTCATTTTAGCCTTGATTTTCTTTTTGATTTTGCGTATTCTGCTAGTGGGTGTTAAAGCTAAAAATCCTTTTAACTCCATGATTGCTTTGGGTATTGGTTCTATGATGCTGATGCAGGTATTTGTCAATATTGGTGGAATATCTGGTCTTATTCCTTCAACAGGTGTTACTTTTCCCTTTCTATCACAGGGGGAAACAGTCTTCTTGTTTTGTCAGTAGCTATTGGTTTTGTATTAAATATTGATGCTAATGAAAAACGAGAAGATATCTATCAAGAAGTGGAAGAAGCCGAGCGTGATGATACAGATGTTTTTATCGCCCCTCAATCGCAACAGGAGACTTATGGAGAATAAATCAATTGGATACTTTTTCCGATTTTTTAGTTATAATAAAAAAGCTTCTAATAAATGAAAGGCACTTCTTTAATGGAAATAATTGTTAAATAAGACAAGATAAAAAGTTATAAAATACTTGCATTTTTAACGTAATTTGTTAAAATAGTAAGGTAAAGTTAGACTGTATGCCTACTGTCTATCTATAAAATATATTTTATTGGAGGCTTTTCCTAAATGGCAAAAGAAAAATACGATCGTAGTAAACCACACGTTAACATTGGTACTATCGGACACGTTGACCATGGTAAAACTACCTTAACTGCAGCTATCACAACTGTACTTGCACGTCGTCTTCCAAGTGCAGTAAACCAACCAAAAGATTATTCATCTATTGATGCTGCTCCTGAAGAACGCGAACGCGGTATTACTATCAATACTGCGCACGTTGAGTATGAAACTGAAAAACGTCACTATGCTCACATTGACGCTCCAGGACACGCGGACTATGTTAAAAACATGATCACTGGTGCTGCTCAAATGGATGGTGCTATCCTTGTAGTAGCTTCAACTGATGGACCAATGCCACAAACTCGCGAACACATTCTTCTTTCACGTCAAGTTGGTGTTAAATACCTCATTGTCTTCATGAATAAAGTTGATTTGGTTGACGATGAAGAATTGCTTGAATTGGTTGAAATGGAAATCCGTGATCTTCTTTCAGAATATGATTTCCCAGGTGATGATATTCCAGTTATTCAAGGTTCAGCTCTTAAAGCTCTTGAAGGCGATACTGCTCAAGAAGATATCATCATGGAATTAATGCATACTGTTGATGACTACATTCCAGATCCAGAACGTGATACTGACAAGCCGCTCCTTCTTCCAGTCGAAGATGTTTTCTCAATCACTGGTCGTGGTACTGTTGCTTCAGGACGTATTGATCGTGGTACTGTTAAAGTTAACGATGAAGTTGAAATCGTTGGTATCCGTGATGACATTCAAAAAGCTGTTGTTACTGGTGTTGAAATGTTCCGTAAACAATTGGATGAAGGTATTGCAGGGGATAATGTTGGTGTTCTCCTTCGTGGTATCCAACGTGATGAAATCGAACGTGGTCAAGTTCTTGCTAAACCAGGTTCAATTCACCCACATACTAAATTCAAAGGTGAAGTTTATATCCTTACTAAAGAAGAAGGTGGACGTCATACACCATTCTTCAATAACTATCGTCCACAATTCTACTTCCGTACAACTGACGTAACTGGTTCAATTGAGTTGCCAGCAGGTACTGAAATGGTTATGCCTGGTGATAACGTGACTATTGACGTTGAATTGATCCATCCAATCGCTGTTGAACAAGGTACTACTTTCTCTATCCGTGAAGGTGGACGTACTGTTGGTTCAGGTATCGTTTCAGAAATCGAAGCTTAAGAAATTAAGTTCCCATCTAACAATTATTCGTCAGACAATAATTGTAAAAGAGTCTCGAAAGAGGCTTTTTTTCTATTTTTAATTATAGTATGATTGATAGGAAGAGATGAGGCTGTATTTTCAAACTCTTGATATGAGTGATTAGTATAGGTGTTTCCTAAGGTTTTATTTAACGAAAAGAGTAAAAAGCGCTGTAAATTTTATTAAAAGGGTTGTAGAGATTTTCTCATTATTATAATAGAATTCATAGATAAGTTGTGATATAATAGACAGGTAAAAAATTATAGAAGAGGTATGTGAAATGTCACGTAAACCATTTATCGCTGGTAACTGGAAAATGAATAAAAATCCGCAAGAAGCCCAAGCTTTTGTGGAAGCAGTTGCTTCAAAATTACCTTCAACTGATCTTGTTGAAGCTGGAATTGCTGTTCCTGCTGTTGATTTGACAACTGTTCTTGCAGCCGCTAAAGGTTCTGATTTAAAAATTGCAGCTCAAAATACTTATTTTGAAAATTCAGGAGCTTATACTGGTGAAACAAGTCCGCAAGTTCTTGCTGAAATTGGTACAGATTATGTTGTTATTGGTCACTCGGAACGACGTGACTATTTCCATGAAACAGATGAAGATATCAATAAAAAAGCAAAAGCGATCTTTGCAAATGGCCTTTTGCCAATTATTTGTTGTGGTGAATCGCTTGAAACATACGAATCTGGTAAAGCGGTAGACTTTGTTGGTGCACAGGTTTCAGCAGCGCTTGCTGGCTTGTCAGAAGAACAGGTTGCTTCACTTGTGATTGCCTATGAACCAATCTGGGCAATCGGTACTGGTAAATCAGCTACTCAAGATGATGCTCAAAAAATGTGTAAAGCTGTTCGTGATGTTGTAGCAGCAGATTTCGGTCAAGCAGTTGCTGATAAGGTTCGTGTTCAATATGGTGGCTCTGTTAAACCTGAAAACGTGGCAGCTTATATGGCTTGTCCTGATGTTGATGGCGCTCTTGTTGGTGGTGCTTCACTCGATCCAGAAAGCTTCTTAGCTCTTCTTGACTTTGTCAAATAAGCTGAACAGCTAATTAGAATTGATGATTTTCTGTTTGTATTTTAACTTTTAAACCTGCAAGAAATTCATTTCATATTTAAAAACACTGTTGATAAAAATCAGCAGTGTTTTTTGGTATAACTGTCCATCATATCAAAAAAGGCACCTGATTAAAGGTGCTTCTTTAAGACTGAAGATAAAACTTAGACTGTTTAATGAAAACAGGTTAGCGTCTTAGAATTTTTTTAATCGTATTTAAAAGTCTGTATTTTAAGGGATTTGGATAATAATGGAAGGTTCCCATTTTTCGAACAATATAGCCATTAAAGTTTTGTTTGAAACGAAGAACACCATCTGAACCATCAAAATGTCCTGTAACACCAAGAAGATTATAAAAAGGGATTCCTCTTTTAAGAGCTTCAAGCATCACATGTTCTTGTAAGAGAGCAGGAGCGTAGAATTTATTAAACTCTGGGTAGGAACCAGAAAAAGATAGACTGCTTCTTGAGGTGTATAGATAAATAAACTGCCTGCTAAAATAACATCTTTTTTTCCATATTTGGTGATAAATTCCTGAGCTTCATTTTGACGCGTTGTGAAAGTATCGAATTGGCTAGAAAATTCGCGTAATTGATTCTGTTTTTTTTCAGAATGCGGATTTTTTTCTAAATCAGCTTGCAGTTTAGCAATCTTATCGCCTAATTTACCTTGATCTTTTTGCAAATGTTCAAGATAGTCTTCAAAATTGAGACTAGCAATCATGAATTCAGCTTTGTCTCCAAAACTATCATAAAAATCTTGATAGTAGTCTAGACTTTTATCGCTATATTCTCGGCGATCAGAAGTAGCTGAAGTAATTTCCTTAAAGAGGTTAAGCTCATCACGATTAAGCCGACGAAGTTTAGTGCCAAAAGTTTTGGCTTTTTTTACCAAGGGACGTCCTTTTTTGCTAAAGGATTTTAGCAGTGTTTGTTCGCTAATATCCGATAAATCTTTAACATAGTGCCAATCAGGCTCACCATTAGGATAATCCCTTTGCAAGCCATCAAAACGATAACCGAGATTAGTTAATTGCGAGATAAGTTCTTTTTTTCAGCACTGGTTGCTTGGCCATCACTATCAAAGGTTTGATAGGTGTCATAAGGTTTGATTACTAATTCTAAAGCACCTTTTTCTTTGACATAGTCTTTTAGTTCTCTGTAAAAATCTGTTAGATGCTCATCTCGTGTGACAACTGGTCCACAATTAATTTCAAAGTAGAGACCACCTGTCATTGGCATGTTGTATAAAATAGCAGAAATTTCAATTTCTCCTTTTTCTAACCAAGCAATGTAATCAAGAGCAAATCCTCTTTTGGAAAGAAGCTTTGCCATTTCTAAGGTCTGCATGAAAGACTTTTGATTTGCTTTTTGAGCATGCTTAGCAAAGTCATTTTTAGAGATGTTCTGTAAGGCCATTATGAGTGCTTACTCCTTCGTTTTTTACGTATCGTATAGGCAACATTGGCTAATTTATAAAGCGGACTGACTGGTAAATTAAATTCACCAATAAATTCTTCAATTTCTGGTTTAAATTTTGATTTGAAATTGTAGAGCCCACCAGAGAGATCATTTTCAATACCTCCCATATTTTGCCAGCGATTGCCTCTTTCAAAGGCATGGTTAGCCGTTGCAAACCAAGTATAGATAGCAGCTTGATAACGGCGAAATTCGTCATCCATACCAGCATAGACATTTTCGGATGTTTTACCGAATTCAAGAGATAATGTTCCTGAAAGAGGAACGGTATCTTTACCTTGGGATAAATGCTCTTGCAGAAAGGTAATCTCGTCACTGAGACGTTCGATTTCCTTTTTAGTATTATCAATTTTACTTGGTTTAACATTATCACCAAATTTGGCAAGGTTATTTTGTGCTTTTTCCTTTGACTTTCTAGTTCGGTAAGTCTTTCTTTCAAATTGAGACTAGCTAAAGTAATGAAAGAGTGTTTGGGATAATTGTCTAAGAGTTTGCGGTAGTAATCAATGCCTCTGAGGTGAATGCTTTTGCGATCTTCTGTTTTTTTCATTAAATCGGAGAAGTCTGCCAAAAGTTCATAACCACCAAAGCGAAGGGTAACCCCTTTATTTTTAGCGGTACGAATGGATTGACGTATTTTCTTAGATAAATTAGCTTCAGAGAAATCCTCTGCATAGATATTGGCTTGGAAACGCGGCTGAATAGTTTCTCCCATGTCACTTGTTTGTCCCAGCCATTCACAGCCTAAATGCTTCAAAGTATCAATAATAGTTTGTGCTTGCGGGTTATTGATGGCTTCCTCATCAATTTGATGGTGGTTTAGCAAAATAAAAGGATCAAACTTAATAAATAGGGCTCTTTTTCTTTTGGCAAACTTTTTTAAGGAGGTCAATACAAAGTTCACCAAATCTTTATCTTGATAGTTCATGACGGGACCTCTTGGAATGTAAAACATTGTCATACCAAGAGGTAAAGGTCTGATTAAAATAGAGGCAGAGGCAACAAGTTTGCTGTCTTGATAAAAACCTATTCGCTCATTTCCCCACTCATCTTTAACTTTTGCCCAAGAACTGCTTTGTAGTAGATTGGTTTGACTGCTGTTTTTGATAAAGTTGTCATGTTCTTCTTTTGAAATTCCGATTTTATATGTGTACATTAGTTTAATACCCACTTTTTAATTGCATAGGCGACCCCACTGTTGTCGTTTGATTTTGTGATATACTTAGCCATTTTTTTGAGTTCAGGAATACCATTTTCCATCACAACAGGGCTTCCAACAGCTTCTAGCATAGCACGATCATTTTCCTCATCACCAATAGCCATTGTCTCATCTCTACTAAGTCCTAACTTTTCTGCTAAATGAATGATAGCAGTGCCCTTGCTGACTTTTTTATTCATGATTTCTAAATAAAAGGGTCTTGATTTAACAACTGTGTAGTGTTCATAAAGGCTGGCTGGCAGTTGAGCAATAGCAGTATCTAACACTTCAGGTTCGTCAATCATCATTATTTTCACAATCTCTTTACCAACCATTTCTTCAGGAGTACGATAATAGACTGGCATGTTAACCAGACTTGCTTCATGGACAGTGTATTTACCGATATCACGATTGGCAGTGTAAATACCTTCTTTAGAGATAGCATGCATGTGCACGCCTAATTTGCGACTGAGCAATTCAATATCTAAATAATCATCATAAGTTAACGTTTCTTTAATCAGATCTTCACCAGTTGCGGTATCTTGTACTAAAGCACCGTTAAAAGTAATCACGTAATCTCCTTGATCCTTGAGGTTTAATTTTTCCAGTAAATCGGTTACACCAGCAATGGGGCGTCCTGTTGCAATAACGACCTTGATACCGGCTTTTTTAGCATCTTGGATAGCAGTGTAAACTTCAGGTGTTACTTCACGCTTACTATTAAGTAATGTGCCGTCAATATCGACAGCAACTAATTTAATTGACATACTAGTTCCTAATTTCTAATTACAAATTTCTACAGACTATCTTACTAAAAATTAGCTTATTTGTCATGTTGTGTGGGGATTAATTGATAAAGCAAGCGGAGAAGGAAAGATGGAAAGCAAAATGTTATCAGAAAATTTCCTTCCTATCTTAATTTTATTTCTAAACGATTAGTCCATAAATGATTTTTCTCATATTGTTGCTTGCAATAGTTTTAAAGAAATAAGAGAGATTAGCTTAAGCCTCACTCTCTTGGATTGTAAAAATGCTTATTTTTGATGTAGTGAGAAAACTTTTCTTTAGCTTCGGCAAAAAGATCGTCTTTGATAAGCATCTCCTTGGGAAAGTAGAAGCGACGATCGCCATGTGTAGTGCCAGATAAGGTATGAACGAGAGGTGATAGTGTAGACAGCTCGGCAATGGAGCCATCTTCTTGCAACATTTCAATTTGGGTGCGGGGATTTTGAACATCTGGCTTGTAGACATCATAAGGAAGATCAAAATTAAGGTGAAGAGCAGTATAATAAGTTGGATCAAAACCAAGGTCTTTAACAATTTTTCTTAGTTTTTCTAAATTTGAGAGGTCTTTTTCATCAAAAGTGATTGATTTGAAGACTTTGCGATTGATAAAACGGCTAGCGAGGTCAGATAAGATTTTGTCTGCACTTTGCATCCAAGTTTGAAAATAGGTATTCATGACACCGTCATCCAGATTAAGATAGTCTTCTAGGGTAACCCTATTTTCAAAAAAAGGGATTAAATGGGGCGATGTAACAGTGAAAAATTCTTTTTCTTTGGGATAAAGGTATTTTGCACGTTTAAGTAGATTTTGCAAGAGAACTTCCATAGCACGGCTAGCTGGATGAAAATAAACCTGCATGTACATTTGATAGCGACTGATAATATAATCTTCGACAGCATGCATGCCATCTCTTGAAAAAGCAATACCATTTTCAATTGGACGAATGACGCGTAAGACGCGTGTTAAATCAAATTCGCCATAGCTGGCACCAGTAAAATAAGAATCTCGCAGGAGATAATCCATACGGTCAACATCAATTTGACTAGAAATGAGCTGTTCAACTTGTTTGTTAGCATAGGTATGATTAATAACACTAGCGACCTTGTCAGGAAAATCTGGTGAGACACGCCTTAAAATCGTATTAATCTCTGTTTCAGGACTTAAAATAATCTGCTGAGTAATGGTTTCGTGATTCGTCTCAAACAGCCTCTCAAAAGTATGCGAATAGGCTCCATGTCCGATATCATGCAAAAGAGCTGCGGACATGGTTAAGAGAGATTCGTTACTATCCCAAATGTCTGAGTATTTTTTATCAAAAATATTGGTGACACGTCTGGCAAGATAATAAACACCAAGGCAGTGTGAAAAACGGCTGTGTTCAGCACCATGAAAGGTAAAACTAGATGAACCTAACTGTTTAATGCGACGCAGTCGCTGAAATTCTTTGCTATTGATAAGATCATAAATGAGCTCATCTTCAACAGGTATATAATTGTGAACAGGATCTCGGAATACTTTTTCTTTCATAGCTTTATTATAACAAAATTTCCATGAGATACCGTTTTTTAGGAAGTTTGTAAATAGAAAAAATTTCTTTTATATTTACGGATTTCTAAATTTACATTATAATGAACTAATGGCAAATCATTTAATATTAAATATTATTCAGTTACTTTTGCTCAGTCTGATCACTTGGATAATGGGAACTGTTTTATTACATGCACGACGGCATCAAATTAATTTAAAAGAGAAATTTTTAACAGGGTTTTGGATTGGTTATGTGACAGATCTCTTGGATACTTTAGGAATTGGGACTTTTGCGACAACGACAACGCTTTTTAAAGCGACAAAATTAGTTGAAGATGATCGTAAAATACCTGCCACCATGTCAACTGCCCATGTTATTCCTGTTTTGGTTGAGGCACTTTGTTTTGTGACTATTGTCAAAGTAGATATTGCTACTCTGATTTGTATGGCAGCAGCTTCCTTTACAGGAGCCTTTGTTGGAACGCGGATAACTAAAAATTGGAATACTCAGCAGGTTCAACGTGTTTTGGGAATTTTGCTTATTATTGCTTCTTTAGTGATGGTTTACCGCATGCTGACTAATCCTGGAGCAGGTATTTCCTCGCAGATTCGCGGTCTAAAAGGTATTTGGCTTTTAGTGGGTGTTATTTTTGATTTTATAATTGGCATGTTAATGACTATGGGTTTAGGTAATTATGCGCCAGAATTAATTTTCTTTTCATTGATGGGCATCAATCCTTCCATTGCTCTGCCAGTTATGATGCTGGATGCAGCTATGATTTTAACAGCTAGTTCAATAGCATTTATTAAATCTGATCGTGTTCATTGGCCGGGAACCTTTGGTATCATTATTGGCGGTGTCTTTGGCGTTTTAACAGCAGCTTTCTTCCTCAGTCACTTAGACATTAACAATCTCAAGATTTTAGTTGTCTTTATTGCTCTATTTACAGGCGCGACACTGCTGCGCTCTTCTATCATAAAACGATAGTGTCAGCTAATGATTGGTACAACAGTCAGAATTTAGATATAAATTGTAGGAGAAACATGCAGATTCATTTGAGAAATGACATTGATTTAGATGGTCAAAAAGAAGTAATCGAACAAACCCATCCGGTTGATGTGATCGAGAAAAATGGCTTTTTTTACTTTATTTTTGTCAACGAAGAAAAAGAAAGAGTTGTGATTAAGTGTAATGATCAAGAATTAATTATGACACGCTTTTCAAGTCCAAAATCCGTCTTGCGTTTTCATAGAAAAGTACAAGCCTTGGTGACTATTCCAACGCCTATGGGCGTTCAACATTTTATGACAGAAACCAGTACATTTATTTTTGATAAAACAAATCACTCTATCAAGCTTGACTATGTTCTTAAACAGCCAGATTCAGAATCACAGGATATTTTCGCAAAATATCAATTAGAAGTCACTTGGTTTTAAAGACAGCAAAGGATTTCCATAGACAGTATTTTTTGAGAAAGAGTTCAGCAGCTGGTTATAAAAAAAAACACTTTTATGGGTGACCTTGCTATGGCTCTTAGCTATTGTTTTTCTGTCGAATCATTCTATAACAATACCGTTTGTAATCCAATTTCTGGGAAAATCTTAAAAAGCCAAGCATCGCTTTTTGAAAGGGTAACAGGCTTCTTCAAAATGAGGTATTTTATATTGAAAAGGCCTTTATTTATGGTATAATGAAGATTATCAAGGGAGTAGCTAGCGGTTTTGCCGTGATGTTGTCGTCAATCCGAAACTGTTTTCCGGCAACATATTAAATAGCGAGACTTGTTTAATTATTAAACAGGTCTTTTTCTTTTAAAGACCGAGAAGGAGAATTTATTTTGTTCAAAAAACAAAAAAGGGACAGTTTTTACGTCCAAGATGAAAAAACTGTCTTATCTGGCCTAGAATCTTCTAAGAAGGGATTGACCAGCACTCAAGCTAGACAGCGCTTAGCTGATTATGGCTACAATGAATTGGAAGAAGATGAAAAACGTACTATTTTTGCAAAATTCATTGATCAATTTAAGGATTTGATGATTATCATTTTGCTTGTTGCTGCAGCGCTTTCGGTTATCACTGAAGGAATGGGGGGGCTAACGGATGCCATCATTATTCTAGTTGTTGTTGTTTTAAATGCAGCTTTCGGTGTCTATCAGGAAGGACAGGCAGAAGCAGCCATTGAGGCTTTAAAATCTATGTCTAGTCCACATGCACGTGTTCGGCGTGATGGTCATGTTACTGAAATTGATTCCAAAGAATTAGTACCGGGTGATGTTGTTCTTCTTGAAGCTGGTGATGTGGTTCCGGCAGATATGCGTCTTTTGGAAGCAGCTTCGTTGAAAATTGAAGAGGCAGCCTTAACAGGTGAGTCTGTGCCAGTTGAAAAAAGTGTAACGGTTGCAATTGCATCAGATGCTGGTATTGGTGATCGTTTGAATATGGCCTATCAAAATTCAAATGTTACGTATGGCCGTGGTATGGGTGTTGTGACTAATACTGGTATGTACACAGAAGTCGGCCATATTGCTGGTATGTTGGCTAATGCAGATGAAACAGATACACCATTAAAACAGAGTTTGGATAATCTATCCAAGGTATTGACATATATTATCATTATTATTGCGATTATTACTTGCCTAGTTGGTATCTTTGTTCGTCATGAAGAGCCACTTGAAGGCTTGATGGTTGCTGTTGCTTTGGCTGTCGCTGCCATTCCTGAAGGACTTCCAGCTATTGTAACAGTCGTCCTTTCACTTGGTACGAAAACACTTGCCAAACGTCAGTCCATTGTTCGTAAATTACCAGCTGTGGAAACACTTGGGTCTACTGAAATCATTGCTTCAGATAAAACCGGTACGCTGACCATGAACCAAATGACTGTTGAGAAAGTCTATTATAGTGGTCGCTTAGTTGATGCTAATGATGACATTGACGTTAATAATATGGCTCTTCGTGTTATGAACTTTGCTAATGACAGTAAGGTTGATGCCAATGGTAAATTAATTGGTGATCCTACTGAAACAGCTCTTGTTCAATATGGTTTTGATCATAATTTCGATATTCGCGAAGTACTTAAAGCTGAACCACGTGTCGCTGAATTGCCATTTGATTCTGATCGTAAGCTCATGTCAACGATTCATAAACTTGATGGTGAGAAATATTTGATTGCTGTCAAGGGAGCACCGGATCAATTGCTCAAACGGATGACGCAAATTGAGATAGATGGCACTGTCCGTCCTATCACTGAGGACGATAAAAAAGTCATTCTTGATATGAACAAGTCGCTTGCCAAACAGGCGCTTCGTGTTCTCATGATGGCTTACAAATACGAGTCTGAAATTCCAAAATTAGAAACGGCAGTCGTTGAAAATGATTTAGTCTTTGCTGGTCTTGTGGGGATGATTGACCCAGAGCGTCCAGAAGCGGCCGAAGCTGTTCGTGTGGCTAAAGAAGCCGGTATTCGTCCAATCATGATTACGGGTGACCATCAAGATACGGCTGAAGCCATTGCCAAACGTTTGGGAATTATTGATGATGATGGGATTGATCATGTCTTCACTGGTGCTGAACTCAATGAACTTTCTGATGAAGAATTCCAAAAAGTTTTCAAACAATATTCGGTTTATGCGCGCGTGTCACCGGAGCATAAGGTTCGGATTGTCAAGGCTTGGCAAAATGATGGCAAGATTGTTGCTATGACAGGTGATGGGGTTAATGATGCGCCATCTCTTAAAACGGCTGATATTGGTATTGGTATGGGAATCACAGGTACTGAAGTATCTAAAGGTGCTTCTGATATGGTACTTGCCGATGATAACTTTGCAACTATTATTGTTGCGGTTGAAGAAGGACGTAAGGTTTTCTCCAATATCCAAAAATCAATTCAGTATCTGCTATCTGCCAACATGGCTGAAGTTTTCACGATCTTCTTTGCAACTCTCTTTGGTTGGGACGTGCTTCAACCCGTTCATTTGCTCTGGATTAATTTGGTAACAGACACTCTGCCAGCTATCGCTCTTGGTGTTGAACCTGCTGAGCCTGGTGTCATGACTCATAAACCTCGTGGACGCAAATCAAGCTTCTTCTCGGGTGGTGTTATGGGAGCTATCATTTATCAAGGTATTCTGCAAACCCTTCTTGTACTTGGTGTTTACGGCTGGGCAGTTTTCTTTCCTGAACATGCGACACGTACAGAAATTCATGCAGATGCACTTACCATGGCCTTTGCAACACTTGGTTTGATTCAATTGGTACATGCTTATAATGTCAAATCGGTTTACCAGTCCATTTTTAAGGTTGGCTTCTTTAAAAATAAAACATTTAACTGGGCTTTACCAACCGCTTTGATTATTATGCTTACTACCATTGTCATTCCTGGATTCAATAAATTTTTTCATGTATCTCACCTGTCAGTAACTCAGTGGAGTGTTGTTGTGGGAGGCAGTTTGGCTATGTTTGTTATTGTTGAAATTGTAAAAGCCATTCAACGGGTACTTGGTCAAGATCAAAAAGCAATTTAATAGAAAAAATGACTGGCCATTTTAATGCCAGTCAATTTTTTATGGTTTTGTTTTATGCTAAGCTTTTCATCTTATGGTAAAATATAATAAATTTTATGCTTAGAAAAGAGAGATATGACTCAGATTTTTGCTCATAGAGGAAGTAAGGTTGATTGTCCGGAAAACACACTTGCTGCTTTTAAAAAGGCGATTCAGGTGGGGTGTGATGGCATTGAGATAGATGTTCACCGAACAAAAGACAATCACCTTGTTGTTATTCATGATGAAGCAGTTGATCGAACCAGCAATGGCTATGGATTGGTCAGAAAACTGACATTAAAGCAAATAAGAATGCTTGATGCTGGTTCTTGGTTTCATCCAGCTTATTTTTGTGAGAAAATTCCAACCTTAGAAGAAGTCTTAGATTTTTTGGAGGAGCATGGTTTTCAGGGAACTCTCAATCTTGAAATCAAAACGAATAGATATCCTTATCCTAAAATTGAAAAGCAAATTGCACAAACTATGCAGGCTAAAAAACGTTCTTTTTCGCATATCTATTCTAGTTTTAATCTTTTTAGTTTATATGTCATGAGGAAACATGATCCTAAGGCTGAGTTAGCTTATTTAATGAAATGTCATCCTTTTCATTTTTGGTTGGCACAACAGTTAAAATTTGTTAAGACTGTCCATTCACACAGTTCTTTTTATGAAAATCAAGTGACTAAAAGAAAAATAAAAAACATTTCGGCTTTGGACGGTTAATAATGCTGATGACATGAAAAGATTCTTTTTGTCTGGGATAGAAGGAATTATAACAGATAAACCAGAAGAAGCTATTAAACTCAGAAAATCTTTACAAATTAAAAAGGAGTGAGGGAAGTACCTATAATCGTTATCTGATCATGGGTATCTTCCTCATTTTTTAACAGTCAAAAATCGTCATGGAATGGGAAAATTCCTTGGCTAGATGGTCCCTTTTATAAGTCTGATAATCAGATAAATGTTTAACAGCATTATAACGTTTACTGAGATTCCAGCTGCCTGAAGGATTGTATTGGGGATGCTGATTAACAAAATCAATGGTCAAATCCCATTCACGGATATAGCCTAGAGGCCTTGAGTGGTAAACAACACCGTCTAGTTTGACATCACCAAAACTTCTATGAGCATGGCCAAAGGTAACATCTTTAATTTGGTGCTGAACAAAAAGCGGATGAAATTTTTGGCTTCCTAAGAAAGCATTAAAAGGTGCAAATCGTGGATGAGTCATCAGGAACTCTTGATGGGGAACAAAATGCATAGCTACAATAAGTCTTTGGCTTGGTAAAGAATATAGAATTTGATTTAGTTTTATAAGTGACTCCTGTGTAATTGTCAGATCATCTTTGAGGCGTTGCAGGCGTCGATCAAACCAAAAGGTCTTTTTAAGACTGTCAATTTTTGTCCGTTTTTGATTGGAAAAAGAGTAGTCATACCAAGCATGGAAAGCTAATAGAAAGGCCGATCCAATTTGGTGAACTTGAAAATCAGAAGCTTGAATGGCTTCTTCATCTAGATCTAACATATCATGGTTTCCTAAATTATAGGTTACCTTGACGTCTTTTTCAAGTTCTTCAATAAAAGGAAGTGTAACATCGTAAAAATGATTAGAAATATCTCCTGCCAGATGAAGATGGTCAATCCTTTGTTGGTGCAGAACCTGTTTGAGCGTTTCAATTTCTAAAGTCCCAAAGTGATTAAGATCAATATGCAAATCACTCATAATTGCAAGTTTAGTCATAGCTTCATTGTAGCAGAAGTAAGTGAAAATTGCTTTAAAGAAGTTTTTGGCTATTGCCATATAAGAGACGATAGCAATATGGGGGTCTGGTCTCGCTTTGATGATACGTGTTATCATTTTACTTAAAATATAAGTGTAACAGAGCGAGACCATCAGGTTTTCTAGCAAATTAATAAAAAATAGATTTTTTCGTTGACCTTCACATCATGTTAAGCTGTATAATGACAGTACGAGGAGGAAAAGAAATGAGGATTGGAGAGGTTTCTAAATTGACGAATGTCAGTATGAGATCATTGCGCTATTATGAGGAAAAAGGATTAATCCATCCAGAAAGATTAGAGAACGGTTACCGTGATTATGATAAATTAACGCTAGAGCGAATTAAGACATTAAAATTATATTTTGATTTGGGATTAACAACAGCAGAAATGCAGCAGGTCATGGGTTGTGATCCCTTTGTTTTTCCATATAAGAACCTTATGTGTAAAGATGTTATTATGATTTATGAGGATAAGCTTAAAGAAGTTAGCCATCAAATTCAGATTTTACAACAGATTGAATCCCGCTTAAAAGAGCGATTGATGAAAATTTATCATTTAAAGGAGGATGGCATAAATGAAAGGTATTGAAATAGTGAATTATGGCGGACCGGAGGTTGCTAAGGTTCGAACATTTAGCAGTCCCGTTAGACGAGCAGGAGAAGTGATGATTCAAGTAGTTGCCTCTTCAATTAATCCAGTAGACATAAAGTATATGACGCCGGAAACGATTCAGAAAATTCCTTCTTTCCCAGCAATTCTAGGTTGGGATATTGCTGGGATTATAATAGAAGCTGATAAGAATTCAAATTTTTTTGCTGGTGAGCGTGTGGTGGCTTTTCATCCACAAGGGAGCTGGCAGCAATTAGTTGCTGCCTCTGAGAATCAGGTTGTAAAATTGCCTGATAATATTGATTTTATCAGTGGAGGCAGTATTCCTTTAGCCGCTTCAACGGCTTTGCAAGCTTTAAGAAGATTACGACTAGAGCCTAGCGAGCGTTTACTTGTTACCGGAGCAGCTGGCAGTGTCGGCTATTACGCACTTCAATTTGCTCTGAAAATGGGAGTTAAAGCATCTGGCTTAGTAAGAAATAAAAATCAAAAAATGAGCATAAATTTATTAGACACAGAAATTTATACAAATGATGATCCTATTCCTGAATTTGATGCTGTCTTTGATACGGCAGGTGTACTCAATCGTATTGATGTCATCCACAAGGGTGGAAGACTCGTGACTGTCAGCGATGAACAGATTGATCCACAAGTACTAAAACATACCTCTTTTGCTGAACATAATTACGTTAGAGTAAACAAGGAAGACTTGGAAGAAATTGTCCATCTTGTTTCGGAAGCAAAGATAGAAACCAGAGTTGCAAAGATATATTCTTTTAATAATGTTCAGGAAGCTCTAGCACAGGCTATGAAGTCTGGGAATAATGGAAAAATCATGCTCATTTTCTAGAAGAAGCTCTTATAGGCTTCTTTTTTGCTAGGTTTTTTAACAAAAACCTAGCAATTTGTCAACAAAACGTGCTTGAAAGTCGGATAAGAACGCTCTATAATAAGTTCAAGAAAAGAGGTAGGAAAAGTATGATGAGTGAAACAATTGCTTTGCTAAGGAAAAAGTCAGGCTATTCTCAAGAAAGATTAGCTGAAAAGGTAGGTGTGTCTCGTCAGACCCTCAGTAAGTGGGAATTGGGGGAGAGTTTACCGGATATTGTCTCGTCAAACCGTTTGGCAGAAATTTTTGATATTAGCTTAGATGAGCTGGTTAATAGTGACGTTTTTCCTTTTGCTGGTAAAGCTAAAAAAGGCAAGTATATCTTTGGAACGGTGACTGTTGGTGAAAGAGGCCAAATCGTTATCCCTGCACGAGCTAGGAAAATTTTTAATATCCAAAGAGGTGATACTCTGATGGTCTTAGGTGATGTTAATCAAGGCCTGGCTTTAATGCATAGCGATTTCTTTGTTCAAGCTTTTGAAGAAATGGGGTTAATGAAATGAAAAATTAACTGGTTTTGGGCTTGGTTTTGCAGTGTTCATACTCTTCCTGAATCTGATAGGTTGTTATGATTTTGTCATGGTGATGACGCGCAATCAGACTTATTTTGCAGAACATTATACTCCAGCTGTTAAAGCTTATTTTACCAACTATCCGATTTTCTTTGTGATCGTGTGGTTCGGTCATTTGTCAGGTGGCGTCTTGAGTCCAATTTTCTATCTTTTTAGAAGAAAATCAGCGTTTATTTTAGCTGGTCTTGCCTTTTGGGGAGATGTTATGCTGGTTCTATTGACTAGCCTTTTTAGGAATCGCATTCAAGTTTTTGGCTGGCAGTTCGCTTTTGACCTAGCTATTATGGGATTGCTTGGCCTTTATTATCTGTATTTGCGTAAAGGAAGAAAAGAGATTTAGGTACCAGTTAAAACGAGGTTAGTACAAGAAGTGCTAACCTCGTTTGATAAATAATGATATCAGTTTGACGCAGTAATTGGGGATGAGATGACACTATCGATTTCTAGGCAATCCGATTTTGTTCTCATTCCCGTTTTTAATTAATTACTTGTGTTTTTGGTATTATTTACAAAGGCTGTTGTTGTTTTAAAATAATTATCGAAGTCACTGCGGTCAATGTAACTGCTGCTGAGTTTGTTACTTGAGCTGGTTGTTACCTTTTGACTGTAAGTTCCTGTGACTGTTAGGCTATATTTGCTTTTACCTTTAACAAGTTTTTGTCCGCTTGAAGAGATGATGCTGACGGTTTTTCCGTCTTTATCAACAATTTTAGCACCTTTTTCAGCATTGAGATTGGTTACTGTCGAATGACCAGTTAGCACCCATTTGGAATTTTTAGAAATATTCATGGTAATAGGAGACGTGCTTGGAGATGTATTGGTACTGTTGGTTGATACAGTGGTTTTTCCAGTGTAAGTGGTTTTATCAAGTAAATACATATTTAAGGTCGAAATGCTATCTACATCAACATCTCCTTTAAGTATCTGCTTATGGCCAGTAAAGTTAACTGTTGCCCCATTACTACCGGGGGTTCCCCAATTATTGGCATCATTGCCTGCTACAGTCAAAAGTTTAGCCTTGTTTGCATCAAAATTCAAGGTGGATTGATTAAGGATAATGTTTGCAGAGGTATTCGTCAGGTAGAACATAGAACCTGAAGCAATGGAAGAAGTTAATTTAGACTTGCTGAGCTCGAAGTGAGCACTTTGCCCCGTTGTTGCTTCGGCATCACCAGATTGTGACTGATAGATGATAACGCCATTGGCAATCGGGTCACTGGCAGTTTTGTTTGTCATGGTACTAGTTAAATTAGAATTATGAATAAGAATGGTATTAAGACCTTCCATACCAGCAATTTGACTGTTACTAGATGTTCCTGTAACGTGATTAACTTGAATATTGCCTGTTGAATAAAGAAGAGGTGAGCCAGAGCCACTAGTATTTAAACTGGAATTAGTGGTGGAAATATTGCCGCCACCACGGTCAGTTGCAATAGCAGCGCTGTGAGCGCCTTTTGTAGAAATGGTCATCTTATTAGCAATAATATTGCCATTGTAAGTGGCATCAAGTCCCCGTGAATTATCAGCTGTAGTTGCAATGCTTGTTTTATTGGCGTAGATAGTTGCCTTATCAGTTGCAAAGATACCATTGCTGCCAGAACTGCTAGCTTTTAGTTTGGAATTCGAAACATAAGCTTTTGACCCTTTATTGACTGCTAGTAAAATAGAATTAATACCGTAAAAATTATCATTATCTCCATCATTATCATCACCGGACTTTGTTAAATTCGCTTTACGCAGTGTTAAACTACCACCGTTTTGAACAAGAGCTGTATTTTGGGCGGAAGTAGTGGATTTGGTTTTGGCACTGGAAGTGACCTTGCTGCCATTAGAAACGAGAACACCACTGTTGGTTCCGCTGTAATCATAAGTTGTGGTATTAGCACCACCTCCTGCAGGAGCTTGTCCATCTGGCATAGCAGGTGCTCCAGTATTATCATCAGCTAGAATATTTATACTAGGCAAGGTTGAGGCAGTTAGAATCATTCCTATAGCCAGCAAAGCCAAACTTTTACGATAAATTTGTGAATAGCGCATAATATTTCCTCTTCTATCATTATTTTTTCAGATTGTAACCAGAAGAACTTAATTTTAACTTAAGAAAAAGTTTGTCCTTGGACTAAAATCAGATTTTACAATCGTTTTGTAAGAAAGTTATATGAAAATTTTGACCTTAAAAAAGACAGTCATTGGTTGCCATTCACTGCATCAGTAATGCCCTGTTATTTTAAAGTGAATATGCTCCACTGACAAGGAAATGAAAACAGTGATTCTATTTAAGAATCTCGTTTTTTCTGTTGTCTCATTTCTTTTTGTTATAATAAGGTTTTGAAAGGAGAAAGTCTATGTGGCGCATTTTAGGAAACTCTTCATTTTCCCAAACGGGTCTGCGCAAACGTTATCAAGAAGCAAAGCAGCTGCTGTTATGGGAAAGTGTAGGATGGACTAGGGAAGATGTAAAGCAACTAGCTAAAAAGGGTTTGCAGCCATCGGACTTTCGCATTGGTTCACAGGCTTTTAATCTCTTATGGCAGGCTGCTTATGGTAATAAAGAGCCGCAAAAATTGCTATCGATTGTTCTAGATATGGCTGCTATGCCAGAAGAATTATCTGGTGATTTGCAAGAAAATCAAGAGTTAGTTCATCGTTTTTCTGACGATTTAGCACCAGACAATACTTTTTGGCATGAGTTTTCACTTCTGGTTCAAGAGATTTTTCCAAAAGACACACTCAGTGCTAAGACTAATTTTGCCAAACGTATCCATCAATTTCGCTATGTCATTTCCAGTCAGCAGGCGCAGTGGATCCGTGACCATTTGAGACATGACAAAATGACTGATGCTCAGGCTTTGGCGCGATTTTTAAGAAAGAAAAAGAGAAAAGTTTGGTATCATCCAACCTATGATTACACACTTTATGATTCTGCCCGTCTGCATAATAAGGTTGCTTTTAAGGATGGACAGACGATTTATCCAGATGACTCTTATCGCCTTAATTTTAAGGTGTTATTAAATTTTCATACGGAATTTATTCTTGATAATGAAGGTCATTTCTTGAATGAAATTGATGCTGAACACATCACACAAAATGGGATTATTAATGGTGCTAGTTTTAATTATGCTAACAATTGCAATCAATGTCATTGGGAATTAGATGTTAATCCGACCAAATCACATGATCCTCTCTTTAGAGATGCGATTATTGCTACTAAGGACTTGCATTTTACGGCTCCTAAATATATCTTAAAAAAAATCGAAGCAGCATCAGAAGAGGATTGGCAAAAAAGTTATTTTAATAAAAAAGGCCTCTATGCTAGTGGACGCAAGAGCAATTTTAAAGCAGTTAAGCATTTGATCCGACAATTTAAAAAAGAACTTTTTAAACTGAAGTGGACAAAAAATTGAAAGTAAGCTATTTTAGTCAATAATCCCCCAAAACTTAATAATTTTGATAAAATAGGAAGTAAGATGGTTACTAAAAGAAATTTCATGACAGAAAAAATACGTTTGATTGCAACAGATATGGACGGTACTTTTTTAGATGCTTCCGGTCAGTTTGATCATCAGCGCTTAGATGATTTGTTGAAAAAATTTGAAGCAAAAAATCTTATTTTCACTATTGCCAGTGGTCGTTCGCTGTTGACTTTAGAAAAATTATTTAAGGATTTTACAGATCGTATTGCAATTATAGCTGAAAATGGGAGTTTGATTCAATATAAAAATCAAGTGTTGTTTGAACAGTTAATGACTCCTTCTCAGTATCTTGATTTAACAGCTAAAATTTTGGAAAATCCATATAACCAAGGTGTTGAATTGCTCTTATCTGGTAAAAAAGCTGCCTATATTTTGGCGGAGAGTCCGCAGAGTTATATTGATTTCATGAAGGGGTATTATGAAAATATTCAGTTAGTTGAGAATTTTGAACAGTTGGATGATGATATTTTTAAAATCACAACTCAATTTCCAGCGGAATATGTCCGTAAGGGAGCTGCTTGGTTAAACGAAAGACTCCCGCATATTCAAGCTGTAACAACAGGATTCGAGTCTATTGATATTATTTTACGAGGAGCCAATAAGGGCTTTGGTCTTAGCCATCTCTGCCAAGTTCTAAAGTTAAAATCTGAACATGTTTTAGCTTTTGGTGATAATTTAAACGACTTTGAAATGATGGATTTTGCAGACGTTGCTATTGCACCTGAAAATGCGCGTGCTGAAATTAAAGAGCTTGCAGATGAAGTCATCCCTCATCATCAGGAACAATCAGTAATAACTTATATGGAAGGTATGATAAAGGAATGACTGAGATTAAATTATTGGCTTTGGATTTAGATGGCACTCTCTTTAATACCAAAAAAGAGGTTAGTTTAGAAAATAAAGAAGCTCTGAAGGCAGCTCGTGAAAAAGGCATTAAAGTAGTTATTACAACAGGCCGCCCTCTTAAAGCTATCGAACATTTACTTGGGGAGCTTGATTTGCTATCAAAAGATAATTACCTGATTACTTTTAACGGCGGACTCGTTCAAAAGACGACAGGTGAAATTTTAGAAAAGAGTGCTCTAAGCAGAAAACAGGTTGAAACGATTCAGACAGAAATGGAACACCTAGCCCTGCCAGTGGATATTCTCAGTGATGGTATCGTCTATAGTATTAGTAATCAAGATAACCATTCGCTCTATCCTATTGCTAATCCTATGCTGACATTTCGTGAAATTGATGGATTGCCGCAACTGCCTTTGGATACCATTTATAATAAGGTCGTTATTGTTTGCGATGCTGATTTTTTAGATCAGCAGATTGAAAAAATCCCTGCTTATTTTTACGAAAAATTTGAAGTCTTCAAATCGCGTGATATCATTTTAGAAATCATGCCTAAAGGGGTTCATAAGGCTGTAGGGCTTGATCTTCTCACCAAACATTTAGCTATTGACCAAAGTGAAGTTATGGCTATGGGAGATGAAGAAAATGACTTAAGTATGTTAGAGTGGGCCGGTTTGGGTGTTGCAATGGCAAATGGTGTACCTATTGTCAAGGAAACAGCTGATGCGGTAACAAAAAAGACTAATGATGAGTCTGGTGTTGCCGAAGCTATTAAAAAATATATATTGAACGAGGATTGAAATGGGTTTATTTAATCGCTTATTTGGTAAGAAAAGACAAGAAGAAAAGTCAACAACGGATTCTATTGAAGAAACCGCTGAACAAGAAGTCGCACAAGAAAAGCCAGCACTGCCGACAGAAACTGCTGAAACAGCAGAGAATCAGCAGTCTGTTTATGAAAATGATGTGACAGAAAGTCAAGCAGAACAAGTATCAGATGCACGAATAATTGAAGACGGACAGAATTCTAAAGAACCAGCAGCTAGTGGGCATTCCGTCCAAGAACATAACCAACAGCCTGTCCAACAAGGAGTGTTTCATTCTGAAAATTCTGTAGCCGCTGTACAAAATAATACTGAGACCATGCCTGCGCAGCAAAAAGAAGACGAAAAGACAAATCAATCAGCAGATTTGATGATAGATTATTATGCACGTAAGGCTGAATTGGCTCAAAAAGTGGAAAGTCAAAAACAAGCAGAGACTGCTAAGCAAGAAAGTCAAATAACCGTTCCAACTCAAGAGGAAGCTGATACAGCTGTCAATCAGTCTGAAGAAGAAACTTCTGAGCAACCGGCAGGATCTGCTGAAACTGAGGAAGAAAAGTACAATCGCAGTCTGAAAAAAACTCGCACTGGCTTTGGTGCGAGACTCAATGCTTTCTTGGCTAATTTTCGTAATGTTGATGAAGAATTCTTTGAAGACTTGGAAGAGATGCTCATTCTTTCTGATGTTGGCGTTCAAGTGGCTTCAACCTTGACAGAAGATTTGCGCTATGAAGCTAAATTAGAAAAGGCCAAGAAACCTGAATCTCTTCGCCGTGTCATTATTGAAAAACTGGTCGATATTTATGACAAAGATGGTCAGTTTAATGAAAAAATTAATTTTCAGAATGGTCTTACTGTTATGCTTTTTGTAGGAGTTAATGGTGTTGGTAAAACGACTTCCATTGGGAAATTGGCCTATAAATATAAACATCAAGGCAAGAAAGTTATGCTGGTTGCAGCCGATACTTTTCGTGCGGGAGCCGTTGCTCAGTTAGCTGAATGGGGTCGCCGTGTTGATGTTCCAGTTGTTACAGGCCCAAAAAAGGCTGATCCAGCTAGTGTTGTTTATGATGGTGTTGAAAAGGCAGTTGCAGCAGATGTTGATATTCTTATGATTGATACAGCAGGTCGCCTGCAAAATAAGGATAACCTCATGGCGGAATTGGAAAAGATTGGCCGTATTGTGAAACGTGTTATTCCAGATGCTCCTCATGAAACGTTGCTTACTCTTGATGCTTCAACGGGACAAAATGCCCTTGTTCAGGCTAAAGAGTTTTCAAAAATCACCCCTTTGACTGGTCTGATTTTAACAAAAATTGATGGAACTGCCAAAGGTGGTGTGGTGCTTGCTATTCGCCAAGAGCTTGCGATTCCTGTTAAATTTATTGGATTTGGTGAAAAAATTGATGATATTGGTGAATTTCATTCTGAAGATTTCATGAGAGGACTTTTAGAAGGATTGCTATGATCACAATATAAAAAACGCTCTGATATCAACTTGTATGCCACAAGTATAATATCAAGGCGTTTTTTTAATGGTTAATACTTTTTCAAAGAAGCAAAGAGCATTTTGAAACAAAAGAAAATAAGGATAACCAAGATAAATAAAGTTGAAAAGATAAATTTCACACCGCTGGCCATATTTGGGGCTAATTGGAGGGCAACTGATGATAGAGCTGTTCCTAAGGCACCGGCAAATTGCTGCATCATTTGGAAAACAGCAGTAGCATCTGCTGTCTTATTTTTGGGTAATTGTGAAATAGCAACTGCCATAGTGTTGTTAAAAGCCATATTACGTCCGAAAGTGAAAATGATGTAGACAAGGATCATTAATATAATGGTTAAAGAGTTTATCCATAAAGCGAAGATACCAAGGCTAGCTGCAAAAAGAATATTTCCCCAATAAAGAGATAATTTAGGGCCTTTTAAGTCATAAAGTTTTCCAAAAAATGGTGCTAAGATTCCGCCTAAAAGTGTTCCTGGCAGTAACACAAAACCGGCAATTGTAGTTGAGATGTGCTCTGCTTGAACAAGAAAATTAGGAATAACAAAGTTAGAGGCTAAATTTGAAAATTGATAGATGAAAAAAGGGATTAAGCCTAAAAGAACAGGAGCTTGTTTTAAGATTCGAATATCTAAAAAAGGTATCTGTGATTTAAGGCTTCTAAACACAAAGAAAATAAGGGCAAAGCCAAAAATGATTAAAGCCCACCAATTAAGGGAACCCGATTCAAGTCCGGAAATAAGGATTAAAAAGAAGGACAAAGCTATCGCTAATAAAAGAAAGCTGAGGATATCAAAAGGACGTTTATTAGTTTTAGGTGAATTTTCCAAAGAAAAATAACTGATAATTAAAGCAATTACAGGAACTGGCAGTGTTAGTAAAAAAATCCATTGCCAAGAAAAATGGGCAATCATGAAACCGCCATAAGTAGGTCCAAAAGCAGGAGCTAAACTCATGATAAGTCCGCCAATTCCCATATAGGTTCCAATCTTGTTGATAGGAATGCGCTCAATAATAAGGTTAAACATCAAAGGCATAGCAATTCCCGTACCAGCTCCCTGCAGAGCTCTGCCAATAATCATCAGGCCAAAATGAGCAGAGATGATACATGTTGCTGTCCCTAGAAGAAAAAGCAAGACTGCTATTGTGAATTGTAAACGCTCTTTAACATTTTGTTGCAATGTGGCGCTCAGTGTCATAGAAATAGCGACTGCCAAGAGATAAACGGTTGTAATCCATTGCAGACTACTTAAAGGCAAATGGAAAATAGTCATTAATTTGGTGAAAGTCACATTCATACTTGTTTCTGATAGAATACCAGAAAAACCGACCAAAGCAGTTGCTATGATAGAAAGCTGAGTTTTACGAGAGACTTTATCTGTCTGTTGTGTACTGATCATGTTTTCTCCTCTTCTTACTTCTCATTATTGTAACACAAAAAAGAAGTACAACAAAGCTGATTTTTTAGGAATGAACCTTGTTAGACTTCTTTTAATTGAGAGATTATTCTTAAAATACACGATAAACATAAGGATTTTTAGGTTGCATTGTCTGTGAACTCTGAGAAATATGAAGAACAGGCAGAGTTTGTTTCAGGTTTTGATTGTATTCAATAGCAAGTTTCCCACTGACCTTAACCCAAGTGTTGTTTTGATAATGCGTTTGTCCATCTGTCGTTAACAAACCATAGACACCTGAATCAGCAATACAGTGAATGATGCCAAAGCGAAAGAGAAATTGACTGTCCTTATCTTTGGGATCATTGTAAATAAAGCCGACATATTCAATTTGACGGTTTTTGAATTCATCAGGAAAGAGGTAGATAATCTCCATCACTTCCATGTAATTTTGCGTTGTAATTTGCAGTTTTCCAGATCCTTTATATTTTTTTAAAGTGGCTCGCATCTCTTTTTGATAAGCTGATTTTGTGAAATAAAGACTAGTATCAGGTTTTAAGTATTGAACGCGAGTTCCATCTGAGCTAGTTCCTGAAGTAGTTGATCCTGCAGCCAATGGGAAATGATAGCCTTTGGCAGAGACGGTTGTTGAATCAAGTGGCACTGTTGGAACTAAAAGTCCAACAAAAATGGGGATAGCTAGAATAATAGGACTAAAAAATTTAGCAGCTTTACCCGATAAGTGAGAGTGCATTTTTAACCTTTTCATCCAAATGGTTAACTGCACAAGGGCCAGAATAAAGGATAAGGCCATGGAAATGTAAGCTAAGTAAGAATAGTGACTATTAATATAGCGATCTAATTTCCCAGATAATTGCAAGTACATGCCCAATTCAAAGTAACCTGCTAAAATGAGAAATCGAATCATTGCATCACCCCCACAATCAAGCAATAAATGATAATGATAAGACTTGATGTGCCAACAAATTGCAGAATAAACTTCGTTTTAAAAGCATTTTTCATCATCATTAAATTTTTGATGTCAACCATAGGGCCAATAAGAAGAAATGCAACAACAGGAGCCACACCAAAGGTCGCCAACAAAGAAGTTCCAATAAAAGCATCAGCTTCACTGCACAGTGAAAGGATAAAAGCTAGGAGCATCATGATTAAGATAGCCGTCAGTGGATTATGACCAATAGAGATCAAAATACGTGTTGGTACATAAATTTGCATGCTAGCAGCCACAAAACTCCCAAAGATAAGGTAACGTCCTGTGTCAAAAAGTTCGTCTACTGCATGAGCTAATGCGTAAAAAATCTTTTGATATGCTTTTTTATGAGAATAATCGTGGAAATGACAAGGTTTGGCGCTTTCCTTGATGATATGTTCATCCACTATAAAGCCAAGTAAAATTCCTAGAGAAATAGCCACAATAATAGCTCCAAACAGCCTCAAAAAAACAAAGCGCCAAGAATTGCCAAAGGCTGAAAATGTTGCAAAAAGAACGATAGGATTGATAATAGGAGCTGTTGCTAAAAAAGGAATGGCAGTGTAGCTAGGTACCTTTTTTTCCAAAAAACGATTGACAATAGGGACAATCCCACATTCACAAGAAGGAAAGATAAAACCAACAAAAGTTCCAAAAAGAATACGGCCTATTTTATTTTTAGGAAGATATTTTTGAACAATATCAGGTGTCAGATAAACTTCAATAAAACCCGACAAAATAGCACCTAGCAGAATAAATGGCAGAGCTTCGATGATAATAGAAAGGAAGATTGCCAAGCATTGCAGAACACTGCTTGGTAAATGATTAAAAATCGCCATAAAATCTATTTCTTGACTTTCTTGTCAGCTTTCTTCTTTTTATCATCTGGGAATTCAACTTTTTCTAAGCCTTCAGGGAGTTTAGCAAAATTTTCCATCATTTTTTCCAATTCATCATTTTTCTTAAATGTAATTGCCACAAGAATACCTCATTTCTAAATAATAGATAAAATCAGATTGAAAAAAAGTCTTTTTTGAAACTTTTTAACCTTAAACAATCCTCAGACTGTTTGAGTCACCGATAGGTGAAATTATCAGTGGATGATTTTTACCCGATCTTAAAACAAAAGAGCGAGAGAAATCAATTTCTACGAAATCCCGACTTACTCTCATTCTCACTTTTATCATGGCGGGAAGCTTCGTTTAGAGCTCACTTCGCTCGCAAATAAAGGAAATAACCTTGAAATTTGCAGAGCTAATAAAATAGTTTTATATTGAAAAATAGAGTTGTCTACATTCTCAATAATATCATTATACTACCAAATAAGAAAATATGACAGTTTTAAACACAAAGAATCAATCCACATCTTTTCTTTTTTCGATAGTTACCTTAGCTGGTATCGCCGTTGAAACTTGGTTACGGTTACTTGTAAATTTCTTCTTTTGTCATCTATAGAGTAACCAAGAAAAACCAGAGTCAACTTAACACTTATTAATCTTCTAAGCTAGAATCTTAAGTCCCCTAAAGCGTGAGAATATTATCACGGTGGTGCCTATCGTTTGAACGCACTTTATTCGCAGTTCTCAGCAGCAAAAACTTTAAAACAGCCAAGGTAATAGTAAAAAAGTAAAATTGAGATGAGTAGGCTTTTACAACAGCAGTCTTTAATTAGTATAGAGCACAGAAATTTTAAGCACATATGTTGTAATTATTGCTAATTAGGAGATAGAAATTAAAAAGAGGAGAAAAAATGACCATTGAATTAGGAATGTCAATATTTGGTGAAATAACAAATCTTGAAAAAACATTGTCTCTCATGCTGATCGAACAGGCAAGATATCAGAAGAAATGGATTGAGTCATTTGAAAAAGCCAATGGCCGTAAATCTAAGTCAGAAGAACCTAAGGAAGCTTTAGAAGGCTTGTTTTTTTTTGTATAATATTTTCTTGTTTCCGCTTTATTATATCAAGTTCAAGATCGCTAAGGTTATTAAACAGTTTTTAAAGAGACAGAAAAAATTAAAATGAAACCTTTCTTTGCAATAGTGCAAGATCAAAAGAGTAAGAATGCACTTAATGGAATTTCTCACTTTTCCTTTGCTTTTATTAAAAAATTCTCATTTTTTACTGTTTGCGGCTAAATAACCACTGTTTAGGAAATGAATATTTTTTGAAAGGACTTTGAGTTATAATAAAGATTTACAAAGTATAATTAATCAGCTGCTTACATAAATTCGGTAATTATTTTTACTGATTCGTAAATTAATTTTTTAGTAATTATGTTATAATATTTTTTATGGAAATTATTGAAAAAATTGCTGAAGATTTGCACTTAAAAGAAAGTCAAATACAAAAAGTTTTGGATTTAACTGCTCAGGGAAATACGATTCCTTTCATTGCTCGTTACCGTAAAGAAATGACTGGCAATCTTGATGAAGTGGAAATTAAGTCTATTATTGATCTGGATAAAAATTTAACAGCATTAGCCGAACGTAAGGCGGCTGTTTTAGCGAAAATTGAAGGACAAGGCAAACTAACAGCTGAATTGCAAGAAGCGATTGAAGCGGCTTCAAAGTTAGCTGATGTTGAAGAACTTTATCTTCCATATAAAGAAAAGCGGCGAACAAAAGCCACCATTGCTCGTGAAAATGGACTTTTTCCATTGGCGCGCCTCATTTTACAAAATGTTTCGGATTTGGAAAAACAAGCAGAAACTTTTGTAAATGAAACCTTTCCTACAGCTGAAAAAGCTCTTACTGGAGCCATAGATATTTTGATTGAAGCCTTATCAGATGACACAAAGTTGCGCTCATGGACCTATAATGAAATTTGGACAAATAGTTTTATTTTGTCGAAAGTCAAAGATCAGGAACTTGATGAAAAAAAGGTTTTTCAAATTTATTATGATTTTTCCGAAAAAGTTGCAAAAATTCAAGGTTATCGTGTTTTAGCTCTTAATCGTGGTGAAAAACTAGGTGTTTTGAAGGTTTATTTTGAACACAATCTTGACAAGATGGCACGTTTTTTCGAAGCACGTTTTAAGGAAAAAAGCAGCAGGATTGAACAGGTGGTTCAAACAGCTTTAAAAAAGAAAATTTTACCCGCTATGGAACGGCGTATTCGAGCGGAACTCACTGAGGAAGCGGAAGATGGTGCTATTCAGTTGTTTTCTGATAATCTCAGAAATCTGCTTATGATTCCGCCTTTAAAAGGTAAAATGGTACTTGGCTTTGACCCTGCTTTTCGTACAGGAGCCAAGCTGGCTGTTGTTGATCAGACAGGTAAGCTGATTATGACTCAGGTTATTTATCCGGTGCCTCCAGCTAGTCAGTCCAAGATTAATCAGGCTAAAAGCGAACTTGTTGATCTTATTAAAAGATATGCCATTGAAATAATTGCTATTGGCAATGGTACTGCCAGTCGTGAGAGTGAAGCTTTTGTTGCAGAGATTTTAAAAGATTTCCCACAAGTTTCTTATGTGCTTGTCAATGAAAGCGGAGCCTCTGTCTATTCTGCATCGGAATTAGCTCGTCATGAATTTCCTGACTTAAGTGTAGAAAAACGTTCTGCTATTTCTATCGCTAGGCGTTTGCAAGATCCTTTGGCAGAATTGGTTAAAATTGATCCTAAATCCATTGGTGTCGGTCAGTACCAACATGATGTGGGTCAGAAAAAATTAGCTGAAAATCTTGATTTTGTCGTTGAAACAGTTGTTAATCAGGTTGGTGTTAATGTTAATACAGCTAGCCCTGCCCTTCTTTCTCATGTTTCAGGACTGAATAAAACGATCTCAGAAAATATTGTCAAGTACCGTGAAGAAAAAGGCCAAATTCAGTCGCGTCAAGAAATTAAAGAGGTACCTCGTTTAGGGGATAAGGCTTTTGAGCAGGCGGCTGGCTTCTTAAGAATCCCGAATGCAAAGAATATTTTAGATAATACAGGTGTTCACCCAGAGTCTTACGCAGCTGTTGAAAAACTCTTTGACCTTTTGGAAATAACGGAATTGGATGAGTCAGCTCGAGCAAAATTACGATCAGTAGCAATTGAAAAAATAGCTACTGAAGTTAACCTTGGACAGGAAACCCTAAAGGATATCATTGCTGATTTGCTAAAACCAGGTCGTGATTTACGAGATGATTTTGCAGCACCCCAATTACGTCAGGATGTTCTTGAATTGTCTGATCTTAAAATTGGACAGCAATTAGAAGGAACCATTCGTAATGTTGTTGATTTTGGTGCTTTTGTGGATATTGGTCTTCATGAAGATGGCTTGATACATATCTCACAAATGAGCAAAAATTTTGTCAAGCATCCCAGCCAAATTGTAGCCGTTGGGGATGTTGTTACTGTCTGGGTTTCAAAAATTGATATAGAACGGGAGAAAGTTAATCTTTCTTTGGTGGCCTTAAATGAATTTAACTGATTATGTAAAAGAGGTTTCTCGTCAAGATTTCGGTATAGAGTTCCAACATACTGCTTCTTGGAATTCACGTCTACAAACAACAGGTGGACGCTTTTTCCCCGAAGATGGACATTTGGATTTTAATCCCAAATTCTGTAAAAAGGGTGATGCAGCAACTTTTCGAAAAATTGTTCGTCATGAACTTTGTCATTACCATCTCTATTATGCAGGTAAAGGTTATCGACATGGTGACAAAGATTTTAAAGATTTGTTGCTGCAAGTCAATGGAGTGCGTTATGCGCCAAGTATACAAAGCAATACTTTTTATCATTATTACCAATGTGAATCGTGTGGTCAAGTTTATCAAAGAAAAAGGCGAATGAATACGGAAAAATATGCTTGTGGCAACTGCCATGGAAAATTAAGACATCAAAATCAGTCGTAAGGCTGATTTTATTTTTCTCTAAATAGTTTATACTAATAGTATATGAGATTTGTGATTCATTTTTTAAAAAAAGGAGAGTTGTTTGTATGTCTAAAGCCACTTTTTATAAGCAAAAAAAAAGTAGTATGATCTGTGGAGTTGTGGCAGGACTGTCGGATAAGTATGGTTGGGAATTGCCTTTAGCTAGAATATTAGCAGCTCTTTTTATGTATATTTTCCCGGGAGCTATTGTTCTCTATATTATTTTAGCAGTCTGCTTGCCTTATAAAGAAGATTTAGAAAAGGATGGTCAGCAAAAACACTATTATCATAGCTCTCAAGGTTCGCGTCGGCGTAAGGATGCTGAAGTTATTGATGAAGAAGGTGAAAGCAGGTGGTTTTGATAAAACTATATCTCTTTAATTGGAGTCTAAAGATAAACGATTACATTTAAGAGGGAACTTCTTAAGAACAGGAAAGAAGTTTTCTACAGCTTTTGCATAATGATTTAAATGACAAGTTGATAACACTTGTCTTTTTATTTTGTTAAGTATAACCCCCCCTTTTTATAAGGATTTATGTTATAATATTGTGCTAAGGAGGGTAGTATGTCAGTTACAGTACAGATGTTGGTTGATAAGGTAAAATTGGATGTCATTTATGGAACGAAAGAACTTTTACAAAAAGAAATTACAACAGCCGATATCTCGCGTCCAGGGCTTGAAATGACAGGCTATTTTGATTATTATGCCCCTGAACGTATTCAATTGCTGGGAATGAAAGAATGGTCTTATTTAACACAAATGACCTCTCATAACCGTTACTCAGTTTTAAAAGAAATGTTTAAAACTGAGACGCCAGCCATTATCGTTGCTAGAGATCTTGCTATTCCTGAAGAAATGCTGCAGGCGGCTAAAGAAGAAAGCATTGCGGTTTTGCAAAGTCATGTGCCAACTAGTAGGCTTTCAGGAGAAATGTCTTGGTATCTAGATTCTTGTTTGGCTGAAAGGACAAGTGTTCATGGTGTTTTGATGGATATCTATGGCATGGGTGTTCTGATCCAAGGAGATTCTGGTATTGGTAAAAGCGAAACGGGGCTAGAGTTGGTTAAGCGTGGGCATCGACTCGTTGCAGATGATCGTGTAGATGTCTTTGCTAAGGACGAAGAGACCCTATGGGGTGAGCCAGCTGAAATTTTACGACATCTGTTGGAAATTCGTGGTGTTGGCATTATTAATGTTATGAGCTTGTATGGAGCCAGTGCTGTTAAGGATTCTTCACAGGTTCAATTGTCTATTTTCCTTGAAAATTTTGAGAAAGATAAGATGTTTGATCGCTTGGGTAATGGCAATGAAGATATTGAATTATCTGGCGTTAAAATTCCGCGTATTCGCATTCCGGTCAAAACTGGGCGAAATGTTTCTGTCGTAATTGAAGCAGCAGCGATGAATTATCGTGCTAAGCAAATGGGTTATGATGCAACCGAAACCTTTGAAGAACGTTTAACCAATTTAATTGATCAAAATGAGGCGAGCCATGATTGATCCGATTGCGATAAAGTTAGGCCCTCTATCCATTCGCTGGTATTCGATTTGTATTGTAACTGGCTTAATTCTTGCGGTTTACCTAACTATACGTGAGGCACCTAAAAAGAACATTAAGTCAGATGATGTTTTAGATTTCATTTTAATTGCTTTTCCTTTAGCCATTGTCGGTGCACGACTTTATTATGTTATTTTTGACTGGAATTATTATCTTAAAAATCCTAGTGAAATACCTGTCATTTGGCATGGGGGGATCGCTATCTATGGAGGATTGCTCACAGGAGCACTCGTTTTATTCATCTTTTCCTATTATCGGATGATTAAGCCGATTAACTTTTTAGATATTGCTGCTCCAGGTGTGATGTTGGCTCAATCTATCGGCCGATGGGGAAACTTTGTTAATCAAGAAGCTTATGGTAAAATCGTTACTCAGTTAAATTATCTGCCTGATTTTATCAGAAAACAGATGTATATTGATGGTCACTACCGTACACCAACCTTTCTTTATGAGTCTTTTTGGAATTTACTTGGTTTTATTATTATTATGATTTTACGCCGTAAACCCAATTTTTTAAAAGAAGGAGAAGTGGCTTTCTTTTATCTTATCTGGTATGGTAGTGGTCGCTTTGTTATTGAGGGAATGCGGACAGACAGTCTCATGTTTGCAAGCATGCGGGTATCTCAGTGGCTTTCCGTTTTACTAGTGATTGTTGGAGTTGTTTTAATTGTTATGAGACGTCGTAATCATGCTATCCCCTATTACCAATGCTAGGTAAGAATATTTGAGTTAGGAGAAAAATATGTGGGAAATTGCTTTATTAATTGTTGCTATTGCCTTTGCTGTTCTAGTTATTTATTTGATTCTTTTATTAAGGAAAATTTCAGATACTGTTGATGAATCGCGTCAAACTCTTAAAATTTTAACCAGTGATGTTAACGTAACGCTTTACCAAACGAATGAACTCTTGGCTAAGGCTAATGTCTTGGTTGAAGATGTTAACGGCAAGGTAGAAACTATTGATCCTCTTTTTACAGCTATCGCTGATTTATCAGTAAGTGTGTCTGATCTTAATCAGCAGGCTCGTTATTTTGGAAAGAAAACTCGTAAGTCTACTGCTAATGCAGGAAAGGCAGGAGCTGCTTATACTTTTGGAAAAGTAGCGTCTAAATTATTTCGTAAGAAAGGAAAACAATAATGAGTAAATTTTTGAAAACAGCTATTATCGGAGCGGTATCAGGAGCTGCTGCAGCTTACTTTCTCTCAACAGATAAGGGAAAACAGTTTAAGAAGAAGGTCCACCAAACTTTTACGGATTACAAAGAGAACCCTAAAGAATATCATCAATACGCTGCCGATAAGGTGAATGAATATAAAGATGCAGCCGTTCATTCCTTTAAAGATTATAAGGACAAATTTGAAACAAGTGAGTTAACAAAAGATGATGTTATTTCTAGTGTTAAAGAAAAGGCCTCTCAAGCAGGAGAGTTTGCTAATAGCAAATTGTCTCAAGTGAAAAATCATTTAGCACAAACGGTTGAAAAAGCAGAGACAAGCGCTAATGATGCTGTTATTCCTCTTGGAGAAATGAAAGCTCAAGTAGATGATATCGTTATTGATTATCCAGCAGAAGAAGAAACTAAAAAAGATTAATAATTAAGAACAAGATTGCTGCACAGAAGTTAAGAGACTAATAGTTGCAGCTATCTTGTTTTTTTGGCAAGAAAAAAACTCCCTTAGGAGTTAATGGTCAATATTTAAGTCGTTTTAATCCTTTTTGAGCTAAAGCTGTGATTCCCCAGCTAATCAGCATAGCTAAGGGGAAAGCAAAAATGGGAGAAAACTTAGCGACTAATAGAATGAAACACACTAGAATAGTCGTTATGCAGAAAAAAGCTAATTTAGCAAAAAAGATGAGTTCATCTAGCTTTGTTCTATTATCATCAAAATCTTGAAATTCTTGATACTTAGGCGTTGATTCTTCTTGAAAATTAAGATCTTCAAAGTCTTCTGTCTGCCTATTCAGATTTGCTGACATAAGTTCCTCCTCTAAATATTCCTTAATATCTTATCACAAATTGAAAAGTTTGTCATTAGTTTTTGAAACTTTTTCTTTGATATTCTAATTTTGTAATATATTTTAGTTAAAAAATATCATTATACAGCAAAATATTCTTAGAAAATTGTCTTATTAAACGAATTTCACTCAGTTAATAGAAATAGATATGGTTTTTAAAATGAACATTTGTCAATGATGTGAGACCAAAAAAGATAAAACCTGACTAGCTTTTTGCTATCCTATCAGGAGCTAGCTCCTGATAGGACTTTTCGCATGTCGATAGGAGATTTCCAGCCCAGAGTCTGCATGGGTAGTCTGTTTGAAGTGTAGAGGTAGCGTTTCATCTGTTTGATGAGGTCGTCATAAGAATAAAATTGTAAGTGCTGGTAGAATCGTCTATTGTCGTTTCTGTGGCTTCGTTCAACCTTACCGTTATGTCTGGGAGTTCTAGGTCGGATGAGTTTGTGTTCAATGCTTAGTTCACGACAGAGAATATCCAGAGGGTGAATGTGTTTGTTTTCCTTGAAATGCGTAAACTCGAAGCCATTGTCCGTTTGTATGATTTTCGGCTTGTAGCCAAAGTGTCGGATGGCCATTTTGACAAATTGGATGGTGGAATGAGAAGATTGTTCCTTGAAAGGGAAGATGAAGCGTTCTCGACTGGCCTCGTCAATGATGGTGTATTGGTAGAATTTATCAGGCATTGCCCCAGTATAGCAGTCTTTTGGCACGTATTTGACAGCCATCTGCCACTTGATACCGAGTTTTGTTGGTGTATCGTAAGGCTTTGGAATATAGGGTTTGGTCTTTGCTTTAGCAGGTTTGAAGAAGTCTAGTTTTCTCAAGACCCGAAAGAGTGAGCAGGGATGCCTGTCATAGCCCTTATTTAATTTGAGCTTGTAGAAGATTTCGATGAGAGTGGCATGGGGGGTTTCTTCGGATACAGTTTTTAATCCAGGCTATTTCTTGTTCTGTATGAGCCTTGGGATGGGGTGTCAGAGGTTTGTGAGACTTGTCTTGAAGGGAGGCTTTGGTTCCGTCAAATCGCTTGTTCCACCTCATAAGGGAAGCTTTGGAGACCTTATAGCGTCGGCAGATGAAGGCAACAGAAGCGCCACCACGATAGGTTTTGACAGCATGGTAGCGAGTATCAAGGGTGTGTGGCAAATAACGAAGGGGTTGTGGTATACTAGTCATGAGAAGATTCCTTTTTGATGAGTGGGTGGTACTCTTATCATATCAAGGTTTCTTCTTTTTTGGGAGCTAGGTCTCACATCTATTGTAAGGCTACAATAGAAATAGATATGGTTTTTAAAAAAAGTAGCTTTTTATCTTAAATTTGATACAATAATAGGTATGGAAAAAATTGTTATCACTGCGACTGCAGAATCTATTGAACAAGTTAAAGAATTACTGGCAAGTGGTGTTGACCGTATTTATGTTGGTGAGAAAGATTATGCGCTTCGTTTACCGCATGCGTTTAGCTATGATGACTTAAGAGAAATTGCTAGCTTGGTTCATGGAGCTGGTAAAGAATTAACGGTTGCTGCTAATGCACTAATGCATCAAGAAATGATGGACAATATTAAACCATTTTTAGAATTAATGAAGGAAATTCAGGTAGATTACTTAGTGGTTGGTGATGCAGGTGTTTTTTATGTCAATAAGCGTGATGGTTATCATTTTAAACTCATTTATGATACCTCTGTTTTTGTCACTTCTAGTCGTCAAGTTAATTTTTGGGGTCAACACGGTGCGCTAGAAGCTGTTTTGGCACGTGAAATTCCTTCGGAAGAGCTGTTTGAAATGTCCAAAAATCTGGAAATTCCTGCTGAAGTCTTAGTTTACGGTGCCTCTGTCATTCATCATTCCAAGCGACCTTTAATACAGAATTATTATAATTTTACTCACATTGATGATGAGAAGACAAGAGAACGCGGTCTGTTCTTATCAGAACCAAATGATCCTAAATCACACTATTCTATATACGAAGATAAACACGGCACTCATATTTTTATCAATAATGATATTGATTTGATGTCCAAATTGCCTGAATTGATTAACCATCATTACAATCATTGGAAATTAGATGGTATCTATTGTCCAGGACATAATTTTGTTGAGATTGTTCAACTGTTTGTCAAGGCAAAAGATATGATCGAAGCTGGGACTTTTACGCAAGATCAGGCTTTTCTTTTCGATGAACAAGTCAGAAAATTTCATCCAGCTGGTCGTGGTTTAGATACAGGATTTTACGAACTTGATCCGCAAACAGTTAAGTAATTTGTCACTGTTTAGTTTTTGATTGTTGTGATAGCGTTTTTTTACAGGGCACAGCAATTTATTATAAGTTTTATAATCCTAAATTGGCAATCCCGACGGTAATTATCTACGTTTATAGGAGTTGCTGTACGGGAACTTCTTATAAGGTGTTTCTAGGACTTGACTTTGGAAATCTTCTTACAATCTTGAAAATTGGAGAATAAAATAATGACAAAACAATTAAAACGCCCAGAAGTGCTGTCGCCTGCTGGGACTTTAGAAAAATTAAAAGTTGCTGTTAACTATGGAGCAGATGCTGTTTTTGTTGGCGGACAAGCTTATGGTTTGCGCAGTCGTGCAGGTAACTTTTCAATGGAAGAAATGGCTGAAGGAATTAATTATGCTCATGATCATGGGGTCAAGGTTTATGTGGCTGCTAACATGGTAACTCATGAGGGCAATGAAATCGGAGCCGGCGCATGGTTTCGTGAATTACGCGACTTAGGTCTAGATGCAGTTATTGTATCGGATCCAGCCCTTATTGCGATTTGTGCGACAGATGCACCCGGTTTGGAAATTCATTTGTCAACACAAGCTTCATCTACTAACTATGAAACCTTTGAATTTTGGAAAGAACTGGGCTTGACACGTGTTGTTTTAGCGCGTGAAGTCACAATGGCAGAATTGGCTGAGATTCGTAAGCGTACGAGTGTTGAAATTGAAGCCTTTGTTCATGGGGCAATGTGTATTTCTTACTCAGGACGCTGTGTGCTTTCCAATCATATGAGTCATCGTGATGCTAATCGTGGCGGTTGTTCACAGTCTTGTCGTTGGAAATACAACCTTTACGATATGCCTTTTGGTCAAGAAAGACGGTCATTAAAAGGTGAAGTACCAGAGGAATTTTCAATGTCAGCTGTTGATATGTGCATGATTGAAAATATTCCAGACATGATTGAAAATGGTGTTGATAGCCTTAAAATTGAAGGACGTATGAAGTCCATTCACTATGTTTCAACGGTCACAAATTGTTACAAGGTGGCTGTCAATGCCTATCTGGAAAGCCCTCAAGCATTTGAAGCTATCAAACAAGATTTGATTGACGAATTGTGGAAAGTCGCTCAGCGTGAATTGGCTACAGGTTTCTATTACCAAATACCTACTGAAAAGGAACAGCTTTTTGGAGCTCGTCGTAAAATTCCCCAATATAAATTTGTCGGTGAAGTGGTTGATTTTGATGAGTCAAGCATGACAGCAACTATTCGTCAGCGTAATGTTATTAATGAGGGGGATCGGGTTGAATTCTACGGACCTGGCTTCCGTCATTTTGAAACTTTCATTAAAGATTTACATGATGCGGATGGTCAAAAAATTGAACGTGCTCCAAAACCGATGGAATTATTAACAATTACGGTACCGAAGAAAGTTAAAGCAGGTGATATGATTCGTGCCTGCAAGGAAGGCTTGGTCAATCTTTACAAAGAAGATGGCAGCAGCCTTACTGTTAGAGCTTAAGAGTATGGGAAACCATGCTCTTTTGTTTTATGCTTCAAATTTTATTTTTAGTTTAATTATTGGATTTTTTGAGAGACTTTTCATATAATGAAAATAATAATGAAAACAATGTAGAAGGAGGACAAGTGTATGTCTTTAGTCGGGAAGGAAATGGTTGAATTTTCATCCCAAGCTTATCATCAAGGAGAATTTGTTACGGTTAACAATGAGGATGTTAAGGGGAAATGGGCAGTCTTTTGTTTCTATCCAGCAGATTTTTCTTTTGTGTGTCCTACTGAGTTAGGTGATCTTCAAGAACAATATGCAACTTTGCAATCTTTAGGTGTGGAAGTTTACTCTGTTTCAACAGATACTCATTTTGTTCACAAGGCTTGGCATGATGATTCAGATGTTGTTGGAACAATTACTTATACTATGATTGGGGATCCCTCTCATGTTCTCTCACAAGGATTTGAGGTTTTAGGTGAAGATGGTTTAGCACAACGTGGAACCTTTATTGTAGATCCAGATGGTATCATTCAAATGATGGAAGTCAATGCAGATGGTATTGGTCGCGATGCTAGTACCTTGATTGATAAAGTTCGTGCAGCTCAATATATTCGCCAACATCCGGGCGAAGTTTGCCCTGCCAAATGGAAAGAGGGGGCTGAAACTTTAAAACCAAGTTTGGATCTTGTCGGTAAAATTTAAGGAGAAACTATGGCATTAGACGCAGAAATCAAAGAGCAGTTAGGACAGTATCTTCAATTACTTGAGTCTGAGATTGTTTTACAAGCTCAATTAAAAGATGATGCTAATTCTCAAAAAGTTAAGGCATTCCTCCAAGAAATCGTTGCAATGTCCCCTATGATTTCTTTGGAAGAAAAGGAACTTTCGCGAACACCTAGTTTTCGCATAGCTAAAAAGGGGCAAGAATCTGGTGTTGAATTTGCTGGCTTACCCCTTGGTCACGAATTTACTTCGTTTATCTTAGCTCTGTTACAAGTTTCAGGGCGTCCGCCTAAGGTAGAGGCTGATATTGTCAAACGCATTCAAGCTATTGATGAACCTATGCAGTTTGAAACCTATGTTAGTTTGACTTGTCATAATTGTCCAGATGTTGTTCAGGCATTCAATATCATGTCAGTTGTCAATCCCAACATTTCACATACAATGGTGGAAGGTGGCATGTTTAAAAATGAAGTTGAGTCTAAAGGCATTATGTCTGTGCCAACTGTCTATAAGGATGGAAAAGCATTTACCTCAGGGCGTGCTAGCATAGAGCAATTACTAGATTTGATAACAGGTCCTCTCAAAGAAGAAGCTTTTGATGATAAGGATATTTTTGATGTTCTTGTCATTGGTGGCGGTCCTGCTGGTAATAGCGCAGCTATTTATGCTGCAAGAAAAGGAGTTAAAACAGGACTTTTAGCTGAAACCATGGGTGGTCAAGTTATGGAAACCGTGGGTATTGAAAATATGATCGGTACCCCATATGTTGAAGGACCCCAATTAATGGCTCAGGTGGAAGAGCATACCAAGTCTTATTCTGTTGATATCATGAAGGCACAACGTGCTAAGTCTATTCAAAAAACAGACTTGGTTGAAGTTGAACTTGATAGTGGAGCTCATTTGAAAGCAAAGACAGCTGTTTTGGCCTTGGGTGCCAAGTGGCGTAAGATCAATGTACCAGGAGAAGAAGAATTCTTTAATAAAGGTGTCACTTACTGTCCACACTGTGATGGTCCTCTTTTTACTGACAAAAAAGTCGCTGTCATTGGCGGCGGGAACTCAGGCTTAGAAGCAGCTATTGATTTGGCTGGGTTAGCTAGTCATGTCTATGTTTTAGAATTTTTACCTGAGTTAAAAGCTGATAAGATTTTACAAGATCGTGTGGAAGCTCTTGATAATATCACCATTCTAACTAATGTTGCAACTAAAGAAATTATTGGCCATGATCACGTAGAAGGTCTTCGTTACAGTGATCGTACGACTAATGAAGAGCACTTGCTTGATTTAGAAGGTGTTTTTGTTCAAATTGGATTGGTACCTAGCACTGACTGGTTAAAGGATAGTGGACTGGCACTCAATGAAAAAGGTGAAATCATTGTTGCTAAAGATGGCGCAACTAATATTCCTGCTATTTTTGCAGCTGGTGATTGCACAGACAGTGCCTACAAACAAATTATCATTTCCATGGGTTCTGGAGCCACTGCGGCTTTAGGTGCCTTTGATTATTTGATTAGAAATTAAAACAAAGGATTTATCATCCTTTGTTTTGTTTTACTTTTCTAATCTTTGTGAATCACGAACGGTCTTAGGGACAAGGGTTAAACGCTTAATATCTGAGATACTAATAATAGCTGACATATTTTTTTGAAAATTCTTTAAAATGAGTTTATTAGCCTCTTTATCATATTTGACAATATCACCTGTAAAACTTTTGTCCAAATAGATGACATGGACAGCTTCGTTCTCTTTCTGTGCTTGTAAAATAGTATGTAATAATTGGTTCGTTTTTAAAACAATATCAGGAGATTTTTTACTTGGTTCAACAAATTCCCTAATATGCTCAAAAATAGTTCGTAGAAATTTTTTCATAGCATTTTCTCTAAAAAATTGTTAGAATGATTATACCTTATTTTAGATTAAATTGAAATAGCTAATTAAAAATTGTAGGCAAAACGATCAATTCTAAAATTTTTTTACGAATAGATAAATAGGAGGGATTTATATGGCAGAATTTACATTTGAAATTGAAGAAAAACTTTTGGTCTTATCCGAAAACGATAAGGGTTGGACTAAGGAGCTCAATCGCGTTAGTTTTAATGGCGCTCCAGCAAAATATGATATTCGCTCTTGGAGCCCCGATCATACCAAAATGGGTAAGGGTATTACACTGACGAATGAAGAATTTGATGTCTTAGTCAATGAATTTAAAAATAGTTGCAAACATTCATGATTGCTATTGTTATACAATCGTAAGCATACAAAAACAGGCTCTAAATATCTGTAGTGGGAAATTAAGTTCACTGCAAGGTTGATAGAGCTTTTTTCATCCATTCAATTAAAAACTATAATATCCTTCATAGATGAACTTACTGCAATTAACGCTGATTCATCAAAGCTGACTATTAAAAAATGGTATTGATGATTAATTGCAAGTTGAGGATTGTTAATACAGTAGCAACTCCATAAGCTAGATAAGTATTCCACTTGGCATTAACAAATTCTCCCATGATTTTCTTTTGTGATGTAAAATAAACCAGTGGAAAGATAGAAAATGGCAAAGCAACTGACAGGAAAACTTGTGAATAGACAATCAGCTGATCCAAAATCTTTTCCTGACTGCCATAAAGAATAGCTGCTATCAAAACAGGTAATAAGGCCAAGAGACGTGTTACTAAGCGAATGAGCCATTGAGGCATTTTGAGATGTAAGAACCCTTCCATAACAATTTGTCCAGTTAATGTACCAGTAATGGTTGAATTTTGTCCACTAGCTAAAAGAGCGATGGCAAAAAGAGTTGAAAGAAAAGAACTGGCAACTGCTCCAGCAATGTGATTATTGGCTAAAGCATTATACATTTGTGAAAAGGCACTGATTTCACTGGCATGTCCATAAAAAAGCGATGCCCCAAGAATTAAAAGAAGAGAATTAACAATAAAGGCGAGGCTTAATTGAAGATTGGAATCCCAAGTCATGAATTTAACGGCCTGAGCAATGGAAGATTTTTGCTTATAATCAACTTGACGTGTCTGAGAGATAGATGAGTGCAGGTATAAATTGTGAGGCATTACAGTTGCACCAATGATACCAAGTGCTAAGGTCAACCTACTGTTAGTAGCTGCTTGTGCTGAATCAAAGATAGCAAACTGAGGAATATAACCCTTAATAATACCCGAAAAACTTGGGTGAGAAATAACAACTAAGTAAACAAAATAACTAGAATGGTTAAAATAAGAGTTGAGACGATGGCCTCAATTTTTCTAAATCCCAGTTTCATAATAGATAGAAGTAAAAAAACATCTAAAATGGTAATAAAGATCGAAAAAAGCAAAGGCCAACCAAACAGGAGGTGTAAGGCAATCCCTGAGCCAATAACTTCGGCTAAATCTGTTGCCATAAGGGCTAGTTCAATAACAATAAACAAAAGATAACGCAATCCCTTAGGGAGATGGGCGGCGGTTGCCTGTGCTAAATCTTGTCGTGAGACAATACCCAGTTTGCCAGCCATTTGCTGCAGCTGCATGGCAATAAGTGAAGACAGCAAAACAACTGATAACAGCAAGTATTTATAACTTGCACCACCAACAACGCTAGTAATCCAATTTCCCGGATCCATATAACCAACAGCAACTAGTGCTCCGGGTCCTAAAAAAGCTCTCAAAGTTGTTAAAAAAGAGGCATTTTTAGGAACACGGACGCTCTGATTGACCTCGCTGAGTGATTGCTTTTTTGGATGAGCTTTCATTTTGAAAATCTCTTTTCTAATCTAATTTGGATTAATTGCATTATAGCATAAAAAGCAGCATATGTTAAGTATGCTTAAAAATTTAAAAGGTATACCTATCAATGCTGGATATAAAGCGCTTTGGAGTTAATAAAGAGTTTGTAAGGTTACTGACAGTATAAACACAAGAAAGAATTATGGAAAATTAATCAGAGATATCTAAACAATCAGATTGCTAAAAGAAAAATACTTGAATTTACAGTTAATTCCCCAAGTTCTTGATTTGAGTAGGTATGATAGAAGGAGCATACATATTAGCAGAAAATGATTATCATCTCATTGAATCAAATGGAAATTTTAAAATGCTGAAATGACTGTTAGAAGTACGTGAAGAAATCAAAGCAAGTAAAGACTATTAAGTATTGATAACAATGCTTGAACCTATTTTTGTCAAGATGGTGAAGTGCTCCATCAAAAATAAGTAAGAAGAAAGTGAAACTGTTGGACTAAAGCTCTTCATTCTCTTTTTGATTTAAACTTACTTTATTAGTAATGATGTTGGTTAGGTATTCTTTAAATCATTTGGAACGACTGTCTCTGAGACCGATAAGTAGAAAAACAAGTCCCAGCGCTGAAAAAATTAATTTTGAAGAAAAGAGACCATAGACAATAAAAATAGCAGCTGATAGGTAAGAAATATAATATCGTTTCATGTTGATTATGCTTTCATTAGCAGTTGATTTTTCTGAACTGTAATTATTGTTATTATAGCATAATGGACTGAAAAATATATTATCAAGATTACTGTACTCAAAAAAATAGATTCCGATTGAAGATAAAGCCCTCTTTTTTATCATGACGGAAAGACTCGTTTGGATCTTGCTCTTCGCTCATCAATAAACGAATGAGTCTTAAAGTTTGCAGAACTTAAAAAACTTTACTGAAAAAGAGATTTATCTATATTCCAATATTGAATTTTTAATAAATTAATAAGTTATCTATATCCTAAATACGCTAATTTTTGTTAACTTAATTTTTAACAATTTTAACATTGCTATTGTTTTTAGATTACAATGCTGGAACTTCCATAGTATTTCATTTTATAAAGTGTTAAACTTGATTAAAATAATGATAATATAGAAGGAGCTTCTTATGATATTTGAAAAGCAAAAACACTTTAGTTTACGTAAACTAAAGTTTGGTTTAGTTTCAGTTGCGATCATAGCTTTCTTATTTGCTGTAACAAAGACTGTAGAAGCTGACGTGATGGTGACAACTGAACAAAGGCAAACAAGTGAGATTAACTCCAGTTCCCAAGAAGTGGAGAATCAGACTTCAAATCAGGTGGAAGTAAAAACGGATAGTGTAAACAGGGATCCTCAAGAAAAGACAGAAAGTGTTGCAACTGATGCCCCTTCAATGAATTCAGCTAATAATACAAGTCAGTCTGACAAACAAAATACTGTTAATGAAATATCTTCAGATAGTCAGCAAACGAAAGCAGATGAACAAACTGATTTACCGCAAAATAGCTTTAAACAACAATCCACTCATGTTAAAATGACTACTGAAGCAGAAAAAAAACCGTCACATTCGACTAATACCTTTGTTAATGATGGTAATGGTAATTGGTATTATCTTGGTGCTGATGGTAAAAATGTTACAGGCCGTCAAACGATTGATGGCAAGGTTATGTACTTTGCTCAAGATGGTAAGCAAGTTAAGGGTGCTTTTGCTCAAGACTCGGATGGAAATAAACATTATTATGACAGAGATAGTGGTGAGATGTGGACTAATCGTTTTGTCAATGATCAAGGCAATTGGTATTATCTTGATAGTGATGGTGTCCCTGTCACCGGTAGTGTTACTGTCAATGGTCAGTCTCTGTATTTTAATTCGGATGGTAGTCAGGTTAAAGGGAATTTTGTTGAAGAAGATGGATCCTCGCATTATTATGATAAAAATTCTGGAGATTTACTGAGAAAGACAAGCCGGACCATTAATGGTGTTAACTACCAATTTGATAATGATGGAAATGCAAAGGCGATTGACAAAATTGAGGTTGTTAAGACCAGTCTTGTAGTTGATAGTTATGAATTTGGTCCTTCTGTTTCAAAGATTATTCTTGAGTTCAATCATAAGGTAACTCCTGCTGTTGTTCATGCTGGTGCAATGGTAACAACTGCTGGAGTTCAAAGAAAAATTCTTAATTCTTATGTCTCTAATGCTTCAGGACATGTGGTTTACTTTGATAGTAGCCATTATGTGACACTTGAATTAGATATTCCTTATGATCCAAATGATAGCAGCAAAAACGCATCACCCTTTATTTTTGACTCAGCAGCCTTTCGTAATAACTGGGTCAACAGTTATACTGTCAAAGTAGATAATTTGCAGGTGCAAGCAGATGGTTCTAATAGCAGTCAAATCATCAGTTCAGAGCAAGATGCTATCAATAATCGTTTCTTGCCTACAACGGATCGTTTTTCAGAACGTGGTAGTTATGGTAATTTTAATTATGCCGCCTACCAACCAGAAACAGCTATTGGCGGTGAGAAGAATCCATTGATTGTCTGGTTGCATGGTATAGGAGAAGTAGGCACTGATATTAATATTCCGCTTCTAGCCAGCAATGTGGCTCGTTTAACGGAAGATCCTATTCAAAGTCATTTCACTTCTACAGGTAGTGGTAGTCAAAAGGGAGCCTATGTGCTAGTTCCTCAAAGTTCAACTCCTTGGTCTCAAAATCAAACAGCTAGCTTAATGGCGCTCATTAAAGCCTATGTAGCAAGCCATCCAGATATTGATAGCCGACGCATTTATTTGGCAGGCGTTTCTAATGGTGGCGGTATGACTCTGGATATGGGAGTTGCCTATCCCAACTATTTTGCAGCCTTAGTTCCTATTGCTGCTTCCTATAGTAATCAATTAGCAGATAATCAGATTACCGCTGCTGCTTTGAAAGCTCTGAAAGGTCAACCAATGTGGTTGATTCATACACGGGCTGATAAAACAATATCTACAGATAGTAGTGTTCTACCATTCTATAAAGAGTTACTTCAAGCTGGCGCACAAAATAAATGGTTTTCCTATTATGAAACTAATGTTGGCAAACATCACTCTGGCGTCACTTATAACGGTCACTGGTCTTGGGTTTATTTCTTGAATGATCAAGTAACTGGCGTTCAAAATACTGATAACGCCAAGAATTGGTCTGGACTTTCTGGCATGGTTGCGACCAATCCAACCTATGGCGGTGATGCCAAAGCTACTGTCAATGGCAGAACTTATAGTAATGTCTTTGATTGGCTAAATGGTCAGCGAAGAAGGTAACGATAAACGAAAAGTACTAGAAGAAGTAAATCTAGTGCTTTTTTATGGAGTTAAAACGAGATATTTTTCAAATTATGATTGAAACAATAAGTAGAAAACTTCCAGATGAATTTAAACTTAATTATACATATCAAAAGCTCCTGCTGGAATTATCCAATAGGAGCTGATAACGATCTATAAGTTTGCTATTTTCTCTATGCTATCTCTTATTTCATCGTTGGGAAGAGTAAGACATCGCGAATGGTTGTTGTGTTTGTTAAGAGCATGACTAAGCGGTCAATACCAATGCCAAGTCCGCCTGTTGGTGGCATGCCGTACTCAAGGGCTTCAACATAGTCATAGTCAATGCCTGTAGCTTCGTCATCTCCCAATTCTTTGGCAGCTGCTTGAGCTTTAAAGCGTTCCAATTGATCAATTGGGTCGTTTAATTCAGTGAAGGCATTTCCGTATTCCTTAGTCATAATGAAAAGTTCAAAACGGTCTGTAAAACGAGGATCGTCTGCATTTTTCTTAGCTAGTGGTGAAACTTCAACAGGATGGCCATAAACAAAGATTGGTTGAATGAGTGTTTCTTCGACGAATTCTTCAAAGAAGGCATTGATAATGTGTCCAACAGAAGTATAGTGTTTTTCAAGTGGAACATTTTTTTCTTGAGCAAGGGCCTGTGCTTCCGCCAAGGTCATTTCTTTCCAAAAATCAACACCAGTCACTTCCTTGATTAAATCAACAATGTGAGCACGTTTGAAGGGTTCATTAATCTTAATTTCGGTACCTTGATAAGTAATAGGGCCATCACCCTTAACGGCTTTAGCAGCATGTTGCACAATACCTTCTGTTAAATCCATGATGTCTTCAAAGTCAGCATAGGCTTGGTAGACTTCAATTGAAGTGAATTCAGGATTATGAGTGGCATCCATTCCTTCATTACGGAAAATACGTCCCATTTCGTAAACTCTTTCCATACCACCAACAATCAGTCGTTTTAAATGCAGTTCCGTTGCAATACGAAGAACCATATCCATATCTTGAGCGTTATGATGGGTTGTGAATGGTTTAGCAGCAGCACCACCAGCTTCATTATGAAGGACAGGTGTTTCTACTTCTAAGAAACCAAGACCATCCAGATAGCGACGGATTTCTGAGATGATCTTTGAACGAGTGATAAAGCGTTCTAGACTCTCGCGGTTGGAAATTAAATCGAGATAACGCTTGCGGTAGATGGTTTCAACATCCGTTAAACCATGGAATTTTTCAGGCAGCGGACGCAGTGCCTTGGAAAGATGCGTTATATGCATAGCTTTGATGGAAAGCTCGCCCATATCTGTACGCATGATTTCACCTTCTACACCTAAAAAGTCTCCAATATCAGCCTTTTTAAAAATTTGATAATTATCATCGCCAACAGTATCTTTACGGACATAAATTTGAATTTGACCTTCGCGGTCTTGCAGATGGGCAAAGCCAACCTTGCCTTTACCTCGCTTGGTCATCAGACGCCCAGCAATGGTAGCTGTTTCATTGATGTCATGTAATTCTTCTTTTGATTTGTCAGCATATTTTTCTTTTAATTGACCAGAAGTAGCCGTACGTTCAAAACGCTTGCCAAATGGATCTATCCCTTGTTCAGCCAAGGCTGCCATTTTTTCGCGGCGGACAATTTGTTGGTCATTCAATTCTTCTGTATGTTGATGTGACATGTCTTCCTCCAATAAGTTTTCCTATCTATTTTATCATAAAATAAAAACATGTGATATAGGAAAATCTGCTAAAATGCTTTATTGCAGATAAAAACTAGGATTAGTTATCTTCGTCTTCAAAAGAACACTATCTATTCTAATTAAAAGTTATTGTTACAAAAGGTTTTTGCATCACATATTTTACTGTTATTTTGTCGTGTTAAAAGTCTTTTAATGGAGCATGAGAGCATGTAATTATAGTGAACTTGGGCTAAACCATGAACGATGATGAATAATTATTAAAAATTAGGATACCTGTTAGTGGTTGACAAACATTTTATTTAAACAAAGAGCATTAAAATGTATAAAGAATAAGAAAATCAGTTGACAATAAGGGCATAGAAATTGTACAATTAAGTAAATAATTTGTAATATTTACGAAATCTTACATTAATTATTTCCAATTTTTAATTTTAGTAAAATATTAATACTAAGATGAAAAGTAACTAATGGTAATTTAGGAGGATTATTGATGAAGAAAAACACCTTTGGACAAATGTTGTCATGTTGGGTGCTCTTGTGGTACCGATAATAGTGCAAACAAGGGCAGTAGCCAATAACTTTTATGCTGATCAAACTAACGCTCAACGTGCTGATATCACCAATTGGGTAGCTAGTACCCCAGAGCAAATCAACCACAACATCTTATCTCAAAACATTAATGTCAATCATTTAAATGGTGAACGTTATATTATACAGTGGGGTGATACTCTTTGGGGAATTTCACAAGCAACAGGTATCTCTATTCAAAAACTGGCCTATGATAATAATATTACCAATGTGGATTTGATCTATGCAGGAGATATTTTAATCCTTAACCGTGATGGTAAAGTTCCTACAAGTTATACTTATAAAGGTACAGGTTATTATTGTGCTCATACTTCAATTAATATTAATCATTTTTATGGAGATGATAATAGCGTTGTGATTATCAATAATACTTCTTATTATGCTGATAATCATATCGAACATAATTATCCTGTTGACAATAATGAAAATAGTGATTCTCAGAAAGATTCAACAATTTCTAAAGATGATTCATCATTTGCTAAGAAAAAGACTGAAGACAGTAGCAAAGCTTCTTCGAATAAAAAATCAGCAAACGCTAAAGAAAAACATTAGACGAAGATACCTACCAAGACGCTGTTCAAAAAGAGATTAATAAACTTATTCATAAAAAAGTTGAAGAAGGTGAGATTACTTTTCTCTCACATGATCCAGCAGATGCTGAAGCAATCACCACTAAAACAGAAGATTTAGAAGAAAAAGTCTTGTATGACCAACAACAGGTGCAGTTAGACAATGTCACCTATACTGAAAGATCCGCTAAAGAAGTTGCTAAAAAAATTTACAATCAATTAATAAAAGATGACTATCTAACAGAATTAACAGATGCTCAAGCCGTTCAATTAGATGTTGAAAAAGAAAATAACACAAGCCTCCTCTTTAACTTAAAAGTTTATAACAAATCTGAAACATCAACGACAGAGAGTTCATCAAAAGACAAAGACGGAGTAGCTACAGATAGTTCAGACAGCGATAATGATAAGAACAGTGATTCAACAATATCTAGTGAACAATCAATTGATTCAAATGATAATCAATCATCAAATGCAACGACCCAATCAATTGATGCTGCTTCTGATTATTAAAAATAGTGGGGGAAATGATGACAAAACGTAAATTAATAAAGATTATTATTGCAGTCTGTCTTGTCTTAGCTATTGCTGGAGGTAGTTTTTACTACTATGCCAGCCATCATGTTGCTAAAATGATTCCAGGTCATGCTTATCAATATTCTAGTGTTTTTGAGGGCAAAGAAAATAACCGTGTAATGTATGTCGCCTTTTCTAGAACTAGTGATAAAGTCATTGTGACACAGGATAAGACACTTGCCTTGAAGGCTGTTCAAGGTGAGAAACAGTTTGATAAGATCTATAAGTCTCAAAGTAAAAATGCGTCTTGGAAGTATAAAGCAAATGACAATAAAATGACCTTAGGTAAAGTAGAAGGCAAAAAGCTTTCTCAATGGCAATACAATAGCATATTGGCCTATGGAAAGCGATTCATTTCTTATAGTTTTACTTATCAGATTTCTGAAGCTGGTCAAGGACAAGTCAAACAAAAAATGTACTTTAAACAAATTGATTAGAAATAATAAAGGACTTGAAAACTAAGTCCTTTTTGAGTATCTTCAGGTATTAATTAAGATGATTGATTGTGACCGCAGCCAAAAAATGTTAATAATGTTTTTAATAAAAGGGAAATTTGATAATATGGTAAGGAAATTAGAAAAACTTTGAAAATTCTCTAAAAAATAGTATAATTTCCTAGAATTAAGATTTAGAAAGACAAACTTATGATTACTGCGATTGTTTTTGATGTTGATGATACGATCTATGATCAACAGGCACCATACAGAATTGCCGTGGAAAAATGTTTCCCCGATTTTGATATGGCAAATATAAATCAGGCTTATATCCGTTTCCGCCACTATTCTGATACAGGTTTTCCACGTGTTATGGCTAATGAATGGACAACTGAGTATTTTCGTTTCTGGCGCTGCCAAAAAACCTTGTTGGATTTTGATTATCGGCAGATTGGCAAAGAGGAAGGTCAGTATTTTCAAGAAGTCTATGAAAAAGAACTTGATCAGATTAGTATGTTGGATGAGATGCGCTTGACTTTGGATTTTCTTAAAGAAAAGAATATTCCCATGGGAGTCATTACAAATGGGCCGACTGAGCATCAATTAAAAAAAGTTAAGAAGTTAGGCCTTTATGATTATGTTGATCCCAAGCGTGTCTTGGTTAGTCAAGCAACAGGTTTTCAAAAACCTCAAAAGGAAATCTTTAATTTAGCTGCTGAGCAGTTTGAAATGAATCCAGATACCACTTTGTATGTGGGAGATTCTTATGATAATGATATCATGGGAGCCCATGATAGTGGCTGGCATTCTATGTGGTTTAATCACCGTGGCCGTCGTTTAAAGGCTGGAACGAAACCTGTTTTTGATTTGCAGATTGATTCTTTTGAACAGCTTTACGGTGCAGTCAAAGTTTTGTTTGATTTGCCTAGTCATAAATTTATTTTTGACGCCAATGATTATACTAATCCTATTTTGCAGCTGGGGATTAACAATGGTCTAATGATGGCGGCAGAACGTTTGCTTGAAAGTAATATTAGTATTGATAAGGTCGTTATTTTGCTTCGGCTAGATAAAAATCAAGAAAGAATACTGCGTTTAAAATATGCAAACTAATAAAGAACATTATTAATTGCAGGAGGTGGACAAGTCCAGCCCTTAGTGATAGAAGAAGATTTTACTGATTTGGGGTTGAAGGCTGAAGGTTATATAAATAGCTATTTGTGTTATGAGACAATAATAAGGCAATCGTGTGTGGCTTAGCAGAAAGCACATACGATTGCCTTTTTCGTTTCTCATAAAATCAGTGATAGAGTAAAAAATGTTTAAACACTATACCTTCAGTATTTTCTCAACCTATATTTATTGTAAACTGGAAAGTTAGATTAGGAATTTCCAGTTGCTTTTATTGGATAAACTTGTTATTTTGATGATGTAGTTGTTGAGGATTCCTTTGATGATTCTTCTGGATGTAGTTCTTTATAACTTGGTGCCTTGTATAGATCTTGAGTTGATTTGTTACCATTTCTACTATAAAGACTAGTTGAATTCTCGCCTAGTTTCTTTTCAATCTTCTTTAACTTCTTCAAGGAATCTTTTTTATATGAAATAGAACCGATATCAATTGGTTTTAGACCACTGTCCTTGTCAAAACGCAGTAGATCACCTGTTTGAATGTTATCGCTTGTATTTAGTTGTTTATCTGCTGCATCACGAAGTTCTTTCAGTTTAGCAGTTGTCGCTTCGTCTGGATTTGTAATTTCAACACCTGTTTTAGTGTCGTAAATACGGCCGCTGTAACTCGTATAATTAGGTGTAATATAATTACCCTCGGAACGGAAAGCAACAAGCTGCTTGTTGTTAGGAGATAGTAAATCTTGTCCTAGTTCAATATAATTTTTATTGTCAATACCTAAAAGGTGAAGCAGTGTTGGCAAAGCATCAACTTCTCCGCCATAGGTGTTACTGATAAATCCTTTATCTGTTCCGGGAACGTGAATCATATAAGGAACACGCTGTAACATAGCATTGTTGTATTCAGTCCAAGTTTGTGAATCCTTGCCTAAAAGCGGTGCAAGATCAGTATTTCTTGAATTAGCAATACCATAGTGGTCACCATACATGACAACAATGGAATTTTTGTATAAACCAGAGGCTTTTAAGTAATCAAAGAAATCTTTGATAGCAGCATCGAGATAGTTAGCTGTAGCAAAGTAGCCATTAATTGTTTTATCTTCTGTTTTAGCAAGAGGAAAGCCAGTATCATCACCATCTAAACTTTGATAAGGGTAGTGGTTCGAAACGGTAATAAATTTTGTGTAGAAAGGCTGTTGCATGTGTTCCAAGTATTTAATGGAATCTGCAAACATAACTTTATCATTAAGCCCATATTGGAAAGAGTTGTCCTTGGTCATTTTGGACATATAGGATTGATCAAAGAAATATTGATAGCCTAATTGTTTATAGGCGTTGTTACGGTTCCAGAAAGTACCGATATTACCGTGAAAGACAGCACTGCTGTAATTGTTGGTATCCTTTAGGATATGCGGTGCAGCCTGCTGTGTATTGTCACCTCCGTATTGAACGAAGAAGGAGCCTTGGTTTAAACCAAAGAGTGACGTTTCCATTAATGTTTCGGCATCAGAAGTTTTTCCGGCTTTAACCTGATGGAAAAAGTTTGAAAAAGCAAATGTTTCCTTAGAATGGTAAAGTGAATTCAAGAAAGGTGTTACTTCATATTGTTTGCCATCAACATTGAGCTTATAGTCAATCAGAAATTGCTGAAAACTTTCTAAATGAAGCACAATGACATTTTTACCCTTTGCAAGTCCGTAGTATTTAGCGTTGGGAGCGGCATAATGTTCTTTTACGTATTTTTTAACAGTATTGAATTCAGAAGCAGTTGCTTCTGAGCGTACTTTTTGTGTTTGGTAAGTTTGATTAGCACTATAGGCACTGAATGCTGGCAGCCCTAAAGCACGGACAACATAAATATTTGAAAAACCACGTGTTAGTAATTCAGGCCGATCAATTTCAGCCATGAAAAGATTGACAGAAAAAAGGAGACCTGAGAGAGCAGAAATAGCAACGCTAGCTCTTTTGTTGAAAGGCCTTTGGTCAAAAGAAAGTTTTCTAAAAGAAAAAAGAGTGATTAAGATGACATAATCCAGAATATAGACAGCGTCCCAAGGTCTCAATAAATTAAGAGCAGAGGCTCCTAAACCAGCAGAAGTCTTGCTGCTTGCCAATGCTGCACTAACTGTTAGAAAGTCTGAAAATTCTCGAAAGTAAATAGAATTAGCAATGAGAAGAATATTGAGTAGGGTATAAATAACAATCGCAGTGAGATAAAAGATGCGTGTGTTTTTGATATAAAGTGCCAGTCCTAACAGCAGCAAACTAATAGGAATGGGGTTTATTAGTGTCAGAAAAAATTGATATGATTTATCTAAATCTAAACTAAAATCAACATTATAAGCCCAAATTGTTTTTAGCCAATAAATGAATACAAGCGTTAAAATAAACCCTAAACGGGTATTAACAGCGCTTAAGAGAAATTTAGCGATTTTTTTCATTATATGATTTCCTTACCATTTTCAAGATAAAATCTTATTTTTTAATTATAACATAATTTTATTTTTGACAGATGACAGAAATGTTTTTTTAAGGAAGAAATTTTCTGAATTTTTTGTTATAATGTTTGATATGAATAAACTTATGGTGGGTTCTTTTGCGGAGAAAAAACTTAAACGAGGGGTGCAATTATTAAGTAGCAGAGATTATCCAAATTTACATTTGGACAATCAAGTTGTTCAGCTATATTCTGACGCAGATATTTTTTTAGGAACAGCCTATTTATCAAAGCAAAATAAAGGCGTTGGTTGGTTAATCTCATCTAAAAAAGTATCACTTAATGTGACTTATTTTATTAAATTATTTCAACAATCTAAAGATAAGCGGAAAAATTTTGCTCATTCTAAGCTAACAACAGCCTACCGTCTTTTTAATCAAGATGGTGATTTCTTTGGTGGTGTGACAATTGATTGTTATGGTGATTTTGTGCTTTTTTCTTGGTACAATTCTTTTGTTTATCAGATTAAAGATGAGATAGTAGCTGCTTTTTGCCAAGTGTATCCGAATTTTTTAGGTGCCTATGAGAAGATTCGATTCAAAGGGATTGATAATGTTTCTGCTCATCTTTATGGTCAAGAAGCACCAGAACAATTTCTTATTTTGGAAAATGGGATATCTTATAATGTCTTCTTAAACGATGGCCTCATGACAGGTATTTTTTTGGATCAGCGCCAAGTAAGAAATGGCTTGCTTAATGGACTAGTTGCGGGAAAAACTGTTTTAAATCTCTTTTCATACACGGCGGCTTTTTCGGTTGCTGCGGCTATGGGTGGTGCAATGGCAACAACTTCAGTGGATTTAGCTAAACGATCAAGAGCTCTATCTTTGGCTCATTTTGAAGCAAATCATTTGAGTATGGTAAATCATCAATTAGTGGTTATGGATGTTTTTGCCTATTTTAAATATGCTAGGCGTCATCACCTAAGCTATGATATTATTATTATTGATCCTCCGAGTTTTGCCAGAAATAAAAAAGAGGTTTTTTCTGTTTCCAAAGATTATCATAAGTTAATTAGTCAGGGATTGGAGATTTTATCTGAAAACGGTCTTATCATTGCTTCAACGAATGCAGCTAATATGACAGTTTCTCAGTTTAAAAAACAAATCGAAAAGGGTTTTGGAAAACAAAAACATACTTATCTTGATTTACAGCAATTGCCAAGTGATTTTGCAGTAAATGTTCAAGACGAAAGCAGCAATTATTTAAAAGTATTTACAATAAAGGTTTAGGTGTATATGAAAATAGTAGTTCCTGTTATGCCTCAAAATATTGAAGAGGCTAACCAACTTGATTTAACAAGGATTGATAGTACAGATATTATTGAATGGCGGGCAGATTATTTAGTTAAAGATGATATTTTAACGGTAGCACCGGCTATTTTTGAAAAGTTCTCAGGTCATGAAGTAATTTTTACTTTGCGTACAGAAAAAGAAGGAGGAAATATTTCTCTTTCTAATGAAGACTATCTTGCTATCATCCGTGATATTGCAGCTCTTTATCAACCTGATTATATTGACTTTGAATATTTTTCCTACCGTGATGTTTTGGAGGAAATGTATGATTTTTCAAATCTTATTTTGTCTTATCATAATTTTGAAGAAACACCAGAAAATCTAATGGAAGTCTTTTCAGAATTAACAGCTTTAGCTCCGCGTATTGTCAAGATTGCTGTCATGCCTAAAAATGAACAGGATGTTCTTGATTTGATGAACTATACGAGAGGCTTTAAAACGTTAAATCCCGATCAGGAATATGTGACCATGTCTATGTCGAAACTAGGGCGAATATCACGTTTATCAGCTGATTTAATAGGCAGCTCATGGACTTTTGCCAGCTTGGAGCAAGAAAGTGCTCCGGGACAGATTTCTTTGGCAGATATGCGTAAAATTAAGGAGGTTTTAGATGCAAATTGATGGTTATACACGTTTATCAGCTGTTGTCGCGACACCCATTAAACATTCTATCTCACCTTTTATTCACAACTACGCTTTTGAAAAAACTGGTGTCAATGGTGTTTATGTCGCTTGGGATATTCCAGAGTCAGAATTGCAAGTGACTTTAGAAAATATCATGCGTTATGATATGTTTGGCATTAACATTTCCATGCCTTATAAGCAGGCAGTTATTCCTTATCTTGATGAAGTAACGAAAGCAGCAGATTTAATTGGGGCTGTTAATACGATTGTTAATCGTGATGGTAAACTGGTTGGCTACAATACGGATGGCTTTGGTTTCTTTAAGAGTTTGGGAACCTTTGCAGATTTCGATATTGCAGATAAGGTCATGACTATACTTGGTGGCGGGGGAGCTGCAACTGCCATTATTGCGCAGGCAGCCATCAATGGTGCAAAGAAAATTAATATTTTTAATCAAACAGCCTTTCTTGAAGAAACAAAAGAAAAAGCTAAACAAATATCAGGTAAAACAGGCGCTGCTATTGAAGTGTTTCCTGTTGAGGACTTAAACATGATTCAAAAAAAAGTATCAGTATCTGATTTATTTGTTAATGCGACCAATGTTGGTATGGATGGCAAATCAATGATTATTAATGATAGTTTTGAATTTCCACCAAACCTTATGGTTGCAGATGTCATTTATCAACCTTTTGAAACACCATTTTTACGCTTAGTACGCAGTCGTGGGTTAAAGGCTGTGAATGGTTTGGGCATGCTTCTCTTTCAGGCAGCTGCAGCTTTTGAACTTTGGACTGGCAAAGAAATGCCGAGTCAGGAAATCTGGCAGGCTTTAGAAAAAAAGTACAAAACTAAATAATAGGTGATTTTATGAAATTAAATGTTAATCTTCCCCAGAAACCTTACGATATTATCATTGAGAAGGGCAGTCTCTCAAAGGTGGGACAATGGGTTAAGGAACTTTGGCAGCCGCAAAAAATTGCTTTAATAACAGATAACCGTGTAGGTAGTCTTTATGCTGAAAAGGTTAAACTTAGTCTTGAAGATGCCGGTTTTGAAATTGTTGTTTTTGACTTTTTGGAAGGTGAAGCCAGTAAAAATTTGACGATTGTCAATAAGGCCTATGAGTTTTTGCTCAAACAAGGTATGACAAGAAGTGATGGTATCATTGCTCTTGGCGGCGGTGTCGTTGGAGATTTGGCTGGATTTGTCGCTTCGACTTATATGCGTGGCATCCATTTTCTACAAATTCCAACTAGTCTGACAGCTCAGGTAGATTCGTCTATAGGTGGTAAAACAGGAGTTAATACGCCTCTTGCGAAAAATATGGTGGGCACTTTTACTCAGCCAGATGGTGTCTTAATTGATCCAGATACACTCAATACACTTGGTAAGCGTGAACTTATTGAAGGTATGGGAGAAGTGATTAAATATGGTTTGATTGCTGATGTTGAATTATGGGAAATTCTAAAAGATTTAGATGGTTCAACAGACTCTATTTTAGAAAATGCTGAAAAGATTATTTATCATTCTTGCAATGTGAAACGTCAGATTGTTGTTGAGGATGAATTGGATAATGGTGTTCGTCTTTACCTCAATTTTGGTCATACTATTGGTCATGCTATTGAAGCGACTGCAGGTTATGGCAAAGTTATGCATGGCGAAGCCGTGGCTATTGGGATGGTTCAGATTTCGCGTATTGCTGAGGCAAAAGGACTCATGCCGCAAGGAATAACAGAAAAAATCGAGGCCATGTGTTTGAAATTTGGCTTACCTATTGACTATAGTCCGTGGAATGTTGAGCCTATGTACCAAATATTAAAGCATGATAAAAAAGCGCGTGGTCAAATGATAAAAATGGTTGTTGTTCCCCAACTAGGACAGGCTGCTATCAATCAAATCAGTCTAGAAGAAATGAAAGAGTATTTGGAGAAGTGAGATGAGATATTTTACAGCTGGGGAATCGCATGGTCCTCGTCTGACAGCTATTATTGAAGGAGTGCCAGCAGGTCTTCCTCTAACAGCCGACTATATTAATGCTGAATTAAAGCGGCGGCAAGGAGGTTATGGTCGTGGCGGTCGTATGAAGATTGAATCTGATCAGGTGGAAATCACTTCAGGTGTTCGCCATGGTTTGACTATGGGAAGTCCGATTACACTCAATGTTACTAATCGTGATTTTAAAAATTGGACTGAAATCATGAGTGCCGCCGATATTGAAGATAAGAAAAAATCAATTCGAAAATTAACCAAACCTCGTCCGGGACATGCAGATTTGGTTGGCGGTATGAAATATCGTTTTTCTGATTTGCGCAACAGTTTGGAGCGCTCAAGTGCGCGTGAAACGACTATGCGTGTGGCAGTGGGATCAGTAGCTAAACGTCTTTTAGAAGAACTTGAGATAGCTATTGCTAGCCACGTTGTTGTTTTAGGCGGCATTGAAGTTGATGTTCCTGAAAATCTGACAGTAGCTGAGATTAAAGAACGGGCAAGTCGATCTGAAGTTTCTGTTGTTAACCAAGAACGTGAGCAAGAAATCAAGGATTATATTGATCAGATTAAAAAAGAAGGCAACACTATCGGCGGTATTATTGAAACTGTTGTTGGTGGTGTTCCGGTTGGTTTAGGCTCTTATGTTCAATGGGATCGCAAATTAGATGCCCAAATAGCTCAAGGAGTCGTTTCTATTAATGCTTTCAAGGGTGTTGAGTTTGGCTTGGGCTTTAAGGATGGTTATCTCAAAGGCAGCGATGTCATGGATGAGATTACTTGGTCTAAAGAAGATGGCTATAGGCGTAAATCCAACAATCTTGGTGGTTTTGAAGGTGGTATGACTAATGGACAGCCTATTGTTGTTCGTGGGGTTATGAAGCCTATTCCGACACTTTATAAGCCTTTGATGAGTGTTGATATTGAAACACACGAACCATATAAGGCCAGTGTTGAACGTTCGGACCCAACAGCTGTTCCTGCCGCTGCAGTCGTTATGGAAGGAGTCGTTGCGACAGTTTTAGCAACAGAAATTTTGAATAAGTTTTCTTCAGATAATATGGAAGAGCTAAAAGAAGCCGTGAAAAGCCATCAAAAATTTATCAAAGAATTTTAAAGACTTAGGAGTCCCATACGATAGTAGAAAAGGTCTCTTAAGCTTAGGCTCATAGTGGAGAAGGTATGGAAGAAAAAACAATTTATATTGCAGGACTAGGACTAATTGGTGCTTCGCTTGCTCTGGGAATAAAACGTGCTCATCCTCATTATAAGGTCGTTGGTTACAATCGTTCTGATAGGTCACGTGATATTGCACTTGAGCGCGGAATTGTTGATGAGGCGACAGCTGATTTTAAAGTATTTGCTCCTTTGGCAGATGTCATTATCTTGGCAGTACCGATTAAAAAAACAATTGATTTTATCAAAATTTTGGCAGATTTGGATTTAAAAGAAGATGTCATTATTACAGATGCCGGCTCTACTAAATATGAAATTGTTAGAGCTGCAGAATATTATTTTAAAGATAAGCCTGTGCAATTTGTAGGCAGCCATCCTATGGCTGGCAGTCATAAATCAGGAGCTATTGCGGCAAATGTCAATCTTTTTGAGAATGCTTATTATATCTTTTCACCATCATGTCTAACTAAACCTAATACTATTCCTGCCTTGCAGGACCTTTTGTCAGGCTTACATGCGAGGTATGTGGAAATTGATGCGGCAGAACATGACCGCGTTACGAGTCAAATTAGTCATTTTCCGCATATTATCGCCTCGAGTCTTATGAAGCAGGCCAGTGATTTTTCAGAAAGTCATGAAATGACCAAGCATTTTGCTGCGGGTGGTTTTCGTGATATGACCCGAATTGCTGAAAGTGAACCCGGTATGTGGACTAGTATTCTTTTGACCAATCAAGAGGCCGTTTTAGATCGTATTGAAAATTTTAAGCAGCGTCTAGATGAGATTTCTAATTTGATTAAGGCTAGAGATGAAAATGCTATTTGGGCGTTTTTTAATCAAGGCCGGCAAATCCGTAAAAATATGGAAATTCACAAACGTGCCGGTGTTGATAGCTTTTATGATATTTATGTTGATGTTCCTGATGAAGAAAACGTTATTTTGGAAATCCTCGAATTGCTGAGGGGAACCTCTCTGGTCAATGTTCATATCAATGAAGAGAACCGAGAAGATATTAATGGTATCTTACAGATTTCTTTCAAAAATGAGCGTGATTTAAAACGTGCTCAGGAGTTGATTAGTAAAAATACCAATTATCGTGTTTATTTAAATTAAAGGAGAAAATATGACAGTAAATGTATATGATTTAGCAAATGAATTGGAGCGCGGTATCCGCGCCTTACCAGAATATCAAGCCCTTGTCCAAGCAAAAGCTAAGATTGACGAAGACGAAGAGGCTAAGAAGTTGTGGGCTGAGTTCACAGAATTTCAAATGAAAATCCAGGGTTTCATGCAGTCAGGACAAACACCGACTCCTGAAATTCAAGAAGAAATGCAAAGTTTCGGTCAAAAAGTAGAAGCTAATCCACTATTAAAAGAATATGCTGAAGCTCAACAGGCTCTTGGAGTTTATGTCAATGATATCGAACGCATTATTTTTTCACCTTTACAAGATATTGCCAAATGATTGTGAGAACAGCAGAAGCTTTATAGCGTATAGGAAAATTCAGAGCTTAGAAAAACGTCCGTTTCGTTTTCTAAGCTCTTTTTGTAAGCAATGTTAAAGAATTTTCTAAAATTTCCTGCCATTTATGGTAAAATAGAGAAAATAAACAATGGAGAGAAAAATGAAATTACGAACAAATGCTTCAGGTCTGAGCGGAACATTGAAAATTCCCGGTGATAAGTCTATTAGTCATCGCTCGATTATGTTTGGCAGTCTGGCAAAGGGGATAACGAAGGTCTATGGTATTTTACGCGGTGAGGATGTTTTATCAACAATGCAGGTCTTTCGTGATTTAGGTGTTACAATTAAAGATAAGGATGATCTAATTGAAATACACGGCCGTGGCTTTGATGGTCTCAAAGCTCCTAAAAAAGCTCTTGATATGGGCAATTCAGGAACATCCATTCGTTTAATGTCAGGAGTTTTAGCTGGACAGGATTTTACAGTTGAAATGTTTGGGGATGACAGCCTGTCTAAACGTCCTATGGATAGGGTCACAATTCCTCTTCGCCAGATGGGAGTCCAAATTTCGGGACGGACAGAGCGCGATTTGCCTCCTTTGACAATGAAAGGTTCAAAAAGATTAAAACCAATCCGCTATCAACTTCCTGTTGCTTCGGCACAAGTTAAATCGGCTCTTATTTTTGCAGCTCTTCAGGCTGATGGTGAGAGCGTCATTATTGAAAAAGAGAAAACGCGGAATCATACAGAAGATATGATTAAACAATTTGGCGGTCATCTTGATGTGGATGGTAAAGAAATCCACATTTCAGGCGGACAGGAATTGACAGCACAGAATGTTATTGTTCCTGGTGATATTTCAAGTGCGGCTTTCTGGCTGGCTGCAGGACTTATTGTTCCAAATAGCAAGCTTATTCTAAAAAATGTCGGTATTAACGAAACGCGCACAGGTCTTTTAGAAGTCATTGAAGCTATGGGTGGTAAAGTTGAACTGAGCGATAGGGATGACTTAGCCAAAGCAGCGACGCTCACTGTTGAAAGTTCTAATCTTAAAGGAACAGAAATTGGCGGTGACATTATTCCACGGCTGATTGATGAATTGCCTATTATTGCTCTTTTAGCAACACAGGCAAATGGCCGAACTGTTATTTATGATGCCCAAGAGCTCAAGGTTAAAGAGACAGATCGTATTCAAGTAGTAGCAGATGCTTTAAATGCTATGGGGGCTAAGATAACCCCAACAGATGATGGCATGATTATTGAAGGTAAAACCAGTCTTCATGGTGCTAAGGTCAATACTTTTGGTGATCATCGAATTGGTATGATGACGGCTATTGCGGCACTTTTGGTTAAAGAGGGGGAGGTTGAATTAGAGCGTGCTGAAGCGATCAATACCAGCTACCCTACTTTTTTTAGTGATTTAGAAAGGATAACGAATGGCTAAAATTTTGATCGGTTTTATGGGGGCAGGAAAATCAACTATTTCGCGTTTATTAGACCCAGATTTTCAAGACATGGATGATATTATAACTGAGAAAATTGGAATGCCTATTGCAGCATTTTTTGAAAAAGAAGGTGAGGATGCCTTTCGGGAAATTGAGTCTGAAACTTTAGCCAATCTTGCTGATTCAGATAGCACTGTATCAACTGGAGGCGGTGTTGTTGAGAGTGCTCGCAATCGTGATATTCTGGCAAAAAATGGTGAAACAATTTATTTAAAAGCAGATTTTGAAACTCTCTGTAAGCGAATTGAAGCAGACAGTAATAACGTTCGACCGCTTTTTGTTAATAACAGCCGTCAGGAATTTAAAAAGGTTTTCGATCGCAGACAGGCTCTCTATGAGGAAGCTGCTAATATTATTATTGATGTTGCTGGTAAAACACCCCAAGAGATTATTGAGGAAATAAAATGAAAATTGCTTATTTAGGGCCTAGCGGATCTTTTACCCATAATGTCGCTTTGCACGCATTTCCTGCGGCAGATTTGCTTCCTTTTGAAAATATTACTGAAGTTATTAAGGCTTATGAGTCCAAACAGGTTTGTTTTGCCATTGTTCCGGTAGAAAATTCTATTGAAGGCAGTGTTCATGAGACCTTTGACTACCTTTTTCATCAAGCAAAAATAGAAGCAGTTGCTGAAATTATTCTTCCTATTAAGCAACAGCTAATGTCAACTTCTGCTGATAAAGTAATTGAGACAATTTTTTCGCATCCTCAAGCTATTGCTCAAGGCAAACAGTATATTCGTTCTCATTATCCAGATGTCAAAATTGAAATGACTGCTAGCACTGCCTATGCCGCTCGTTTTGTGGCCGAACATCCTGAAGAGAATTACGCAGCCATTGCACCGTATGCTGCTGCAGATGAATATCATTTATCCATTATCGCCAAAGATATTCAAGAAATTGATGAAAATTATACCCGATTTTGGGTTTTAGGAGATGAAACTCCCACTATTCATCTAAAAGCAGAGGATCAAAAAATTTCTTTAGCTTTAACACTTCCTGATAATCTACCCGGAGCGCTTTATAAAGCTCTTTCTACTTTTGCTTGGCGAGGGATTGATTTAACAAAAATTGAAAGCCGTCCCTTAAAAACTATTCTTGGAGAATACTTCTTTATTATTGATTTTGAGAATCATAATGAAAAATTAGTTTCTTTTGCACTAGAAGAGTTGACAAGTATTGGAATTCATTATAAAATTTTGGGTAAGTATGCCGTTTACAGGCTGTAAAAGAAGAGATAAGTATCAGAAGAAATAAGTTAGAGAATTAAAACATGAGCAGAAACAACAAGGGGAAAGTAAGCCGTCACGAGCAGTTACGCTATGAGTACCTCTTAAGAAATATAGCCTACCTCAGTCCTCGAGAGCAGGCTGAATTCGACTATCTTAAAAAGAAGGTTGAAATTCAAGAGACGCCTTCTTACTATTACGATGAACATGAGGATAATTATTATCAAGATTATGAGCAGTCTTATAATAATAACTATGAAGATGATTATCAGGATGCTGACCAGTGGGATGATTATTATGCAAATAGTCATTACACTGATCAAGGATTGCCTGTTTATCCTGAGCAACAATCCACACGCTCTCAAAGGAAAAACCATCAAGGAAAAAGAAGAGATTCCGTTTCGGCAACTAAACCTAAAAAGCGTCGCCGCTGGACTGTTAAGCGTACTTTGAAGGCTGTTTGCTTATTATTGCTCGTTATTTTTGCTGGTATGATTGTTATGTTTATCAAAGGCATGAATGATATTTCTGCGGGCAAAAATAAAAATTATAAACCAGCTGTTGTTGAAAAATTTAACGGAAAGAATACCAAAGATGGAACCAATATTCTAGTATTAGGAAGCGATCAGCGTATTACACAAGGGTCATCAGAAGCGCGGACGGATACCATTATGGTTTTAAATGTCGGTAATAAAGATAAGAAGATTAAAATGGTTAGTTTTATGCGTGATACACTGGTCAATATTAAAGGAGTCAGCGCAGATAATTACTCATATGACAATAAATTAAATTCAGCATTTAATATTGGTGAACAAGATAACAATCAAGGAGCTGAGCTTATGCGGCAGACCTTGAAACGTAATTTTGATATAGATATCAAATATTATGTCATGGTTGATTTCCAAACTTTTGCTGAGGCCATTGATACGCTTTTTCCTAATGGCGTTGAGATTAATGCAAAGTTTGCAACGGTCGGTGGTGAAGCCGTTGATTCAGTAGAGGTACCAGATGATCTTAATATGAAAGATGGTGTTGTTCCTAATCAAACGATTTCTGTTGGTAAGCAAAAGATGGACGGACGGACTTTGTTGAATTATGCCCGTTTTCGTAAGGATGATGAAGGCGACTTTGGACGAACGAAACGTCAGCAGCAGGTTATGTCGGCGATCATGTCTCAAATTAAAGATCCAACCAAACTCTTTACAGGTTCTGCTGCCTTAGGTAAGATCTATGCTTTGACATCAACCAATATTTCTTATGGTTTTCTCTTGAGTCATGGTTTATCCGTTTTGACCAATGGCAAGAAAGTCGAACAGGTCACTGTTCCTGATAATGGGGATTGGATTGATGACTATGATATTTATGGTGGTCAGGCTCTGTCTATTGACTTTGACAAGTATAAAAAGAAATTAGCTCATTTAGGCGTTCGTTAATATGATATAATAAAGGAGTTGAGTATTTCTCAGCTCCTTATTTTTGTGAAAATGTCAGTACTAAGGTAAATAGGTCTTATCTACTTAGGAATTAGGAAAATGAGAAAGCTAAAGAATGAGGTGCCATTATTTCCAAAATTCATGTGCACTTTTTATATAGGAGAACAATGTTAAAAAAGAATGATATTGTAGAAGTTGAGATTAGTGATCTCAGTCATGATGGTGCAGGTATTGCCAAGGTTGATGGCTTGGTCTTTTTTGTGGAGAATGCTCTGCCGACTGAGAAAATCCGCATGCGCGTACTCAAGGTCAAAAAGAACATTGCTTTCGGGAAAGTTGAAAGCTATTTAGCTAAGTCAGCCTACCGCAATGATGATCTAACTGTAGACTACCTACGGACAGGAATTGCTGACTTGGGACATTTGACTTACAGGCACCAGCTTAAGTTCAAGCGTAAGCAGGTCATCAATAGTCTCTCTAAAATCGCAGGCATTTCAGACATTGATGTTGCCGATACACTCGGTATGGACAATCCAACTGCCTATCGCAATAAGGCTCAGGTTCCTGTTCGCCGTGTCAATGGTCAGTTAGAAACGGGTTTCTTCCGCAAGAATTCTCATGATCTCATGCCTATTGAAGATTTCTACATTCAAGATAAAGAGATTGATCGGCTGATTAACTTCACACGTGATTTGCTGCGCCGCTTTGATCTTAAACCTTATGACGAAAAGGAACAGACTGGTCTTATTCGTAATCTTGTCGTTCGCCGCGGACATTATACAGGTCAAATAATGCTGGTTTTGGTGACGACACGGTCAAAAATCTTTCGTATTGAGCAAATGATTGAAAAGATTGTCTCTGAATTTCCAGCAGTCAAATCCATTATCCAAAACATCAATGATAGAAATACCAATGCTATCTTTGGTCCAGAATTTCGAACGCTTTATGGAGTAGACACCATTGAAGATACCATGCTAGGCAACCGCTATGCCATTTCCGCTCAATCTTTCTACCAAGTCAATACCGTTATGGCTGAGAAACTTTATCAGACAGCTATTGATTTTTCAGATCTGACACCAGATGATACCGTCATTGACGCTTACTCAGGAATTGGAACTATTGGCCTGTCCTTTGCTAAAAAAGTCAAGGTTGTTTACGGAGTAGAAGTCATTGAAGCTGCGGTGTGTGACACTGAGAAAAATGCTGCGCTCAATAGTATCACAAACGTCCACTATGTGGCAGACTCAGCAGAGAAGGCCATGGCCAGCTGGAGTAAGCGAGGCATCAAACCAGACGTTATTCTGGTTGACCCACCACGAAAAGGATTGACAGAAAGTTTCATCAAAGCAAGCACTGCCATGCAGCCCCGCAAAATCACCTACATTTCCTGCGACCCCGCCACCATGGCGCGTGACATTAAGCTATATGAAGAACTAGGTTACAAACTTGTCAAAGTCCAGCCAGTTGATCTATTTCCTCAAACACACCATGTGGAGTGCGTGAGTTTATTAGAGAAGAATGCAGCAAAATAGTCCGTCTCGCTTTCCTATTTCTAAGCGAGACGCTCCAAAGGTTCACTGAACCTTTGGAGTTCCGCAAACGCATCATGTGGAGTGTGTAGCTCTGCTCGTGAAAGCTTAGAAACCTTTGACAAATCGCAATAATGAAAAGCCTTGGTATCAAGGCTTTTGCAGTGTAAAAGTGAGTATTAAAACCGTATAACTATACGCCATACGGTTTTAATATGTTCTCCAAAGTGATTATTTTTGATAACTTGATAATTGAAATTTAGAAAAGTTGTGATTTCCTTATCCAGATTGTTAGTCAATTGGTGCTATCTCACATTCCGTTTTCGTTCTGCAAGGTGATTAGAGCTAATTTTAGGAAGTTACTGTTTAATTTTTATTGTTAATGTCACTCTCAAGTTATGTTGTTAGTATAGGATGCTGCAATATTGCTGAGCTTTGACTTTCGCTACATTATATAATAATCCCAACTTCTGCATAATATTTTATGCTATAATATAAGTAGGAACGATTAGTCTGTTGTTTTGGCAGCTGTCTTTTGAAGTGAGAAATAAAATGTAATAAGGTATGATTGTCTGTAAAATAAGATTATCTGGTTTGCTTTAAATTATTATTGAATGTTAGAGGAGGATATGAAATGGATTTACTTGTTTCAAAATTGATGGTGAGCGTTACGAATCTTGTCCTTCTTATTACTATTCCGTTTATTACTTGGATGGTTATTGGCAGGAAAACGGCTTCTTTCTTAAATTGGGTTGGGCTAAAAAAGATTCAACGTAAACTAAATCGCAGTGATTTGTTCATCATCTTAGGTGTTTTAGCCGTGATTTTATTAGGGGGGCTTTTTTGTATCAATTTACTGAAAAATATCAATGGTCTAATGCCTGAGGGAGCTTCAATGGGAACTTTTGAATTTTCAGGACGAGGTGTGAGTGCTCTTCCTGCTATATTGGTACAATCCCTCTTTAATACGTCTCTTCTCGAAGAAGTGTTCTTTAGGGGTTTCCTGTTAAAGCGTTTTTCAAACCGCTTGGGATTTGCATTAAGAAATACAACGCAAGCACTGCTCTTTGGACTCATGCATAGCATCTTTCTTTTCTTGGCTGGTAAAGTAATATTGGCAATTATAATCACTCTTTTTACAGGTCTTTTTGGATGGCTTTCAGGATATATTACTGAAAAAAAGTTTGCTGGTTCAATATTGCCAAGCTGGTGCATTCATGGAGTAGGAAATGTTATTTCTAACTCGTTAATAGCATTTTCTTTGCTTTAAGATAAGAATGATGCCTAATAGTATTAATCCTAAGTTATAATAAACAGTTAAGGCGCAAATCTATAGCAGAGATGCGCTTTTATTTTAATTTCATCTTGACTTTTGAAAAGAATAGATATAATCAGGTACAGGCTTTTAAATATTGTCATGAAAAAGCAGGGACCCTCCTAGATGCAAGTCCTGCAAATGGTCATTGACAATAGAATATTGTCAAACGATTGGACCTGACAGGAAAGATCCATATAGGAAAGAGACTTATCTTTTCCAGATATTAATTCTATTCCCAAATTAGCAGAAATATTTGAAGTGTCAGTAGATGATTTAATGCAAGTTAAGACAAATACAAAAGAAACTATTGGTAAGAATAAAATAACTGAAATTATTGATATTGCGCTGAAAGGAATTGGAACAGCTATGGGGATTGCAGTAGTGGTTTTATCTGTTTTGGGAAGATTAGATATAAAGTCTGCATTGATGATGCTTGGTATTGGATTAGCAAGTGTATCTGTTGTTTTGTTAAAAGGCAAAAAGGAAGAAAAATAAGTATTTTGGTTGGCTGGAGTCGTAATTTTAATTTTTAAAGTGAAAAATCATAAATAATTGCTAAAGGCGATAGAAAACAAGCAGATCATGTTAGCTAAGGAATTGAGATAGTTTGACAAGAGTAAATCTGATAAAGAGTGTCTGCCCATATTTTTAGCTATTATGTCAGCAAGCAAGAAGAATGCTTCCTCATTTTGGTTTGCTGATGCAGCTAGTCCTTTGTCGGAAAGTGGTATAATAGTAACAGATTTAAATAAGAGGGAGGAAAAGGGATGAGTGATAACCATTTACACGAAATTCGCGTGTTTGAAAATTTTGATATGGTTTCGTTTGAAAAGGGTCATGTGATTGTGACTACGGAGGTAGTAGATAAATCCTTGAATTATTATGGTTTTGCACACGGAGGGTATATCTTTACCTTATGTGACCAAATTAGCGGCTTGGTGTCAATTTCTACTGGTTTTGATGCGGTAACGCTTCAGTCCAGTATTAATTATCTAAAATCTGGCAAGCTAGGTGATACTTTACTAATTGATGGACGCTGTGTTCATGACGGTCGAACAACGAAAGTGGTTGATGTGACAGTAACCAATCAATTGAAACAAGAAGTGGCAAAGGCAACTTTTACTATGTTTGTGACAGGTAAACGTAAGGATGATTAAGTCTTTTATGTGAGAAGATAATATGGCTGTATCATTTTTACTTTATTCCTATAAAAAGCAAAAAATTGAAGCGGAGGTAGGTAATGTCTTTATTTAGTTGGTTTAAAAAACACAGGCTCCTCAAAATTTCGAACCTGGCTTATCTTTGACGAGTCAAAGGGGTGACCTCTTAAACCCTAGTTCAAAAGAAGTTGAGGAAGCTATTGTCTCACTCAGTAATGATCTAGAAGGTTTTGTCACCTTGTCTTGGACCAGTGTCAGTGGAGATTTTTCCTTTATTCAGGCACTTTGTTTTGATGGTTCTTACCTTATTGAATATCGAACGGCTGATTTAAAAAAGGGCTATGTCTATAGAAAGCCCAATGTCCCAATAGAAGAAACGTTACAGTTCTTTCGATCATTTTTGGAAAATCAGACACTGACTCTTGATGCTGACTGGCTACAAGTCAAAGCATACTAACAGAACACTTGTTATTTATGAAAGGAAGCTAACATGACAGCATATCACCATTTGGTTCAATATTATGAGACTGATCGTATGGGGATTACCCATCATTCTAATTATATTCGTTGGATGGAAGAAGCCCGCGTTCATTTCTTGGCAGAAATTGGCTGGCCTTACGATAAATTAGAGGAAGCAGGTATTATTTCACCAGTAACTGCAGTTCATTGTGCTTACTTAGCAACTTCAACCTTTGCTGATACAATTAGCATTAGCGTAGAAGTAGAAAAGATCAAGGCTGCCCGCCTTACTCTTAGCTATCAAATGATTAATCAAAAAGGGGAAACTGTCTGTCAAGCACAATCAGAGCACAGCTTTTTGAACTCAGAAAACCGCTTTGTTAATCTGAAAAAGACTTTTCCAGATTTCTATGATAAATTAGTAGTACTGAGTCAGTAAAAGCTGAAATAGCTAGAACCAACTGATATCGTCCATTAAGCATTCTCAGTGTTTTTAAAACTAAGTTAGATAAAAGAAAGGAAATAATAATGATAGGAATCACAGGCGTAACAGGGAAATTAGGCAGTAAAGTTGCCCAATTAATTTCAGAACAAGGCATCTCAGCAAGGCATCTGGCTAGAAACCCTCAAAGGGCAGTTTTCTATGATAATGCTGAACTTGTGAAAGCTACTTTTGAGAATTCTCTAGAGGCTGTTGAAGCTTTAAAAGGTATTGATGTTTTACTGATGGTATCCGCATCAGAAAGCCCCAATCGTTTGCAGCAGCATTTTGATTTTCTTGATGCAGCTCATGAGGCGGGTGTTAAGCATATTGTTTACACATCTTTTTATAATGCCACTACTGAAGCTACTTTTACTTTAGCGCGTGATCATGCTAAGACAGAAAAATATATCAAGGAAAGAGATTTTACTTACACCTTCTTGCGTGATAATTTTTATCTGGATTTCTTCTTAGATTTGTGTCTGCACAATGGTGAGATCCGCGGTCCAGCTGGCAATGGTAAAGTTTCTGCTGTAGCTCGTCAGGACGTCTCTGAAGTGGCGGCAGCTATTTTAGCCAAACCTGACAAATGGAAAAACCAGATGTTGAACATGACTGGTCCGAAAGATTTGTCAATGGCTGATATTGTTCATTTTGTCAGTGAGCAAAAGGGTGAAATCATTCCTTATATTGATGAGAGCATTGAGGAAGCTTATGCATCTCGTAAGGCTTGGCCAGCACAAGACTGGGAATATGATGCCTGGGTTAGTACCTATACAGCTATTAAAGAAGGAGCACAAACTGGGGTTTCTTCTGATATTGAGCGTGTTCTTGGACGTCCAGCAACTTCTTTGGAACAATTAATTAAAACAATGGGAATGGGACAAAAATCGTAATTTCGAAGAAATCAATTTTTCTTACTGTCACCGCCTTTATTCTAAATTGCCAAGGAATTTTTTAATGTCAATGGTAACGCGTGTGTGTTCACCCTTACCGATAAGTTTACCCCCTTCATAAACTTCTATTTGGAAATGGGTGTGGGATCCATCTTTTTCAACAGCTAAAATTTTGACTTCTACTGTTTGACCAATTTTAGTAGCAGCTAAATGCTGGACAGTAATTTGAGCACCGACAGTTGTTTTGGACACATCTAAATATTCTTCACAGTATAGAAAAGCTGCATTTTCTATAAAAGCAATCATACTGGGAGTTGATAAAACATTAAGACTGCCCGAACCCCAATTCATGGCTGAGTGTTGGGGGGTGGTGACATAAGATTTGCTGTAAATTGACATGGCTGCCTCCTTTTATTTTGTAGAGAAAAAACATTAATGTCTTGCTTACTTATTAGCTTAACTTTAACATATTTAATTTGAAATCACAATAATTTTGGAAGCGTTTCCTATAAATTTTATATTCCTATTAAAGATTACTGTTGAAGCTTTGGAATCACATGTTTTATTGTCCTTTAGTATATACAGATAGAGCTAGAACAGATAGTTGAATCGTGATAGCAGCGTCGTGACTTATATTTGTTATTTGCTTATTAGACTAATTCATGATAATATAAGTAAGATAAAATAAGCTATAAATATAAAAAAGAGGTAAGAAAATTGGCTTTTGGCGATAATGGTCCCCGTAAGAAAACACCGTTTGAAAAATTGACTTTGATTGTTGTTATCATCATGGTTTTAGTCACTGTTGGCGCGCTTGTTCTTAGTGCACTCAGTGCTGTTATTTAAAAAGGAACGCTTACGGGCGTTTTTTTAAGCGAATTTGAATAGGAAATAAAATATGAGTATGTTTTTAGATACTGCCAAAGTTTCAGTTAAGGCTGGTCGCGGCGGCGATGGAATGGTTGCCTTTCGACGTGAGAAATATGTTGCTAATGGCGGTCCTTGGGGTGGTGATGGCGGTCGCGGCGGCGATGTCATTTTTGTTGTTAATGAAGGTCTGCGCACCTTGATGGATTTTCGTTATAACCGTCATTTTAAAGCCAAAGCTGGCAAGAAAGGCATGACAAAGGGTATGAATGGCCGCGGTGCAGAAAATCTTTACGTATCGGTACCGCAGGGAACCACTGTTCGCGATGCTCAAACAGGTAAGGTTATCGCTGACTTGGTCAAAAATGGACAAGAGTTTATCGTGGCTCATGGTGGTCGTGGTGGTCGCGGTAATATTCGTTTTGCGACGCCTCGTAACCCTGCTCCAGAGATTTCCGAAAACGGAGAACCTGGTGAAGAGAGTGAATTGGCTTTAGAATTAAAAATTTTGGCTGATGTTGGTTTGGTTGGTTTTCCTTCAGTTGGGAAATCAACTCTTCTCAGTGTTATCACAGCTGCTAAACCTAAAATCGGAGCCTATCACTTCACAACCATTGTTCCCAATTTAGGCATGGTGCGTACCAAGTCAGGAGATTCTTTTGCCGTAGCTGATTTACCGGGATTGATAGAAGGTGCCAGTCAAGGTGTCGGTTTAGGGACACAATTTCTGCGACACATTGAGAGGACACGTGTTATCCTGCATGTCATTGATATGTCGGCTAGTGAAGGCCGCGATCCTTACGAAGATTATTTGGCTATCAATAAGGAATTGGAGACCTATAATCTGCGTTTACTGGAACGTCCGCAAATCATTGTTGCTAATAAGATGGACATGCCCCAAGCAGCAGAGAATCTTGAACAATTTAAGGAAAAATTGGCTGTCAACTATAATGAGTTTGATGACAAGCCTCAAATTTTTCCTATTTCAGGTATTGCTCATCAGGGATTAGACGCGCTTTTAGATGCTACGGCTCAGCTTCTGGATCAGACAGACGACTTTTTGCTTTACGATGAATCGGATATGCAAGAAGAAGCTTATTATGGTTTTGAGGAAGAAGAAAAAGCCTTTGACATTTCGCGCGCGGATGATGCTGCTTGGGTACTGTCTGGTGAGAAACTTGAAAAACTCTTTGTCATGACAAATATGGAACGTGATGAAGCTATTATGAAATTTTCACGCCAGCTGCGTGGCATGGGAGTTGATCAAGCCCTTCGTGAGCGTGGTGCCAAAGATGGTGATATTGTCCGCATTGGTAAATTTGAGTTTGAGTTTGTAGATTAACGTTGGAAGCATATCTAAGTACTAAAGTACTTGATATGCAAACGGCAGCCACTATGATGATCTGCCTGCCAATCTTACTAATTATGTCAAGTCAGTAATATCGACTGACTTGACTGCATGTCGTAACACTTTTAAGGTAATTACAAAGTTTAAATGAGTAAATAGCAAGTTCTATGAAAATTGCCTAGCGCACTTACTAGTTCGAAAAGTGATTATGATCGAATCACTTTTCTTACGTCGTGATATGAAGTGCAACAAGAATAGCGTGTCAGTTACTAAAATAGGAGGTTTACTATGGGAGATAAACCCATATCTTTTAAAGATAAAGATGGTAATTTTGTTTCGGCAGCCGATGTTTGGAATGCTGAAAAATTGGAGAAACTTTTCAATAAACTTAACCCCAACCGAAAATTGCGTTTAGAGCGCGAGAAATTGGCTAAGGAGAAAGAAAAGGTTGAACCATCTGAAACGACTTAGTCAAGAGAAGCTGGGACAGACCATGATTGCACAGTAATCATGGTCTGTCCCATTCTCTTTTTAGTCTAGTTTCACTAATTCTGTTTGATTTAATTTGTAGTGTTTATTAACGACTTCATCTATAAATTGTCTATCGTGCGATACGCTGATAATACAACCCGGAAAATCCTTGAAAAGCTGTCGAATAAGAGGTTGACTAGTTGGTGAAAAGTGACGAGTTGGCTCGTCCAGCAGCAGGACGTTGTTGCCTTTCAAAACAATTTTGGCTAAAAAGAGTTTAGCCTTCTGACCGCCCGATAAGCTTGCAACAGAGTGCGTGATTTCATCTCGTGTGAATTGGAGACTAGCTAGAAGATTACGGCAAGATTTTTCGCCCGCACTTTCTTTGAGAAATTGCAGAGCAGACAGCTTACCATCCAGCAGCTCTTCGTAGTTTTGTGGCATATAACCAATAGCTAAATTGGCTTTAGTAATCAGTTCGGCAAGAATTTCTTTCAGAAATCTGGTCTTACCAACACCGTTTTTTCCAGTGATAACCAGTTTATCTTGACCGCGAATGTCAAAATCAATTACTTGTCCTGTCGGCAAAGGACGATTTTCCCAATGCAGTAGAACTTTGTTGGCAGGCAAAGAATTAACTTTCGTGAAAAAGAGGTTAATAGCATCCATATCCTGCGGAATTTCCGTGAAGTTTTTGACCTCCTTGGCGTAGCGTTTTTCCTGAGACAGAACATTTTTCATTTTCTTGGCCAGTAGCCGACCTGCAACATCATTTTTGGTATTGCGAAGTTGATGTCCCACACTCTGGTGAATGCGGTGGTGGCGTGCCATTTTTTTGGCATGTTCCTCACGTTCTTTTTGCGCGATTTGACGCTGCTTATCAAAGCTATTCTTTCGCCAGTTTTTGTAGTCCTTATAGTTTCCTTGAAAATAGCTGGCGCGAGGCTTTTGACGTTTTTTGAGCAATTCCAAATGAAGGATAGCAGTAGCACATTTCCTAAGTAGCGCTTCATCATGAGAAATGAAAATAATGCTTTTGTCTGTCTGACTGATAAAATGCTCCAACCAAGTCATTGTGTCCAAATCCAAATCACTAGAAGGCTCATCAAAAAGAAGCAAGTCAGGATCGTAGGCAAGCATTTTCAGCAGCTGCAGTTTTAATTTCTCTCCGCCAGAAAGACTAGAAATGCTCTGGACATTGTCGTCAAATCGCTGACTGTCAAACTGAAAACGCTCTGCCATTTGATAAAAAAGATTAAAATCAAAATGATCAAAATCTATATCATGGTAAATATAGTCTTTAATGGTTAGGCTCAAATCTTTCTCTTCCATGTTTTGTGGCAAGTAACCGATTCGGTTAAAACTATTCTGAATAGTACCCGTCATATCAGCGTAGTTGCCAATCAGCTCAGGGCTGAGTATAGTCTTGAGGAGAGTAGACTTACCAGTCCCTTCCTCCCCGATAATAGCTAATTTCTCACCAGAATTGACGACTAAGGACAAATCTTTAACGAGTATTTGTAGATCTTTTTGGTGCGTAATGGTAAGATTTTGAATCTGTAACATAGAATCTGCCTTTCTTTTTCAAACAATAAAAACCGCTACTTTATCTAGTAGGGCTTCTTTTATGTCATCAAAAATAGCAGTAGTCTATACTTTTTGAAAATTAAGATAATAGGTCATTGACATCACTTTTAGTACTGCTCTGCGGTTTGTCGCCTAATCTCATTTTGATTTTCGTTAAGTATTAGTTGCAGTTTTTCAGATTTTGGTGCACACAAAAAATTCTTCTAGATAAAGCATATCCAAATATGAAGAATTTTAGTTTTTCAATGCACCTTACCTCCAAATGATTTGTTTTTAGTGTACCAATATTTAAAAGAAAGTGCAAGAAAAGAGTGAGTTTTCTGATTGATATTAGTAAAATTCTATAAAATTTCACATAATATATAGGAACACGGATTTTAGTTTATAAAAACAGTTACGACAGTTAAAAAGCAAGACATTATCGATCGGTCTTGCTTTTTAACTTAGTGAGGGAGTTAGTCAGTTCACAATAGTGGCTGACATCGACAGTTAGAGATATAAAGAATAGATTTAATAAAGTTCCGACGTAAAATCCCTCAGTTAGTATCGAACTGAGGGATTTTACTAGTAAGGTGTTTAGCAAAGTCTTATAGGACTTTGCGTAGTTTAGCTAGTGACTTTAGTCACAGATAAACTTAACACGTTAGACATTCAACACTTTATCCAGGAAATCTTTGAGACGTGGGTGCTGTGGGTTGTCAAAGATTTCTTCGGGTGAACCATCCTCAAGAAATTGACCGCCATCAGTGAAAATCACACGGTTGGCCACTTTGCGGGCAAAGCCCATTTCGTGTGTTACGATAAGCATAGTCATACCTTGTTCAGCTAGGTCCTTCATAACATTGAGAACATCGCCAACCATTTCAGGGTCAAGGGCAGAAGTTGGCTCATCGAAAAGCATGATATCTGGATTCATGGCTAAGCTGCGTGCAATGGCAACACGTTGTTTTTGGCCACCAGAAAGGCTGTCAGGATAGGCTTGTGCCTTATCAGAAAGACCAACTTTTTCTAGAAGTTCCATGCCATGTTTTTGTGCTTCTTCCTTGGATTCTCTGCCAAGTTCAATAGGAGCAAAAGTGATATTATCAAGAACAGTCATATGTGGAAAAAGATTAAAGTGTTGGAAGACCATACCGATATTCTCTCGTGCCTTGTCAACATTGGTCGATGGATCTGACAATTCATAACCATCTACAATGACCTTGCCGCTAGTGACTGTTTCAAGGAGATTCAAGGTCCGAAGGAAAGTTGACTTTCCTGATCCTGAAGGACCGATGATGCACACCACATCTCCCTCGTTAAATTGGACGTCAATCCCTTTGAGGACTTCATTTTTACCAAAGGATTTATGTAAATCCTGAACATCAATTTTTAAGTCAGTCATTATTTAATCCTCTTTTCTAAACGTTTTGCTAAGCGAGTTAAAAGTGTGATAATCACAAGATACATGATGGCTAAGATAGCGTACATACGGAAAGATTGGTAATTACGTGCAATAATGATCTTTCCTGCTTGGAAGAGCTCAATCAGTCCAATCGCTGAAATAATGGTTGTATCTTTCAATGAAATGACAAATTGGTTGATAAAGTTAGGCAGCATTAATTTAAAGGCTTGCGGCAAGATAATTCGTTTCATGGTTGTCTTATATGAAATCCCCAAACTGCGACTAGCTTCCATTTGTCCGTTAGGAACAGCTTCAATACCTCCGCGAACGATTTCGGCAATATAAGCACCGCCATTTAAAGTAAGGGCAATCGTACCAGCGACAAAGTCATTGATTGGACTTTGGTGACCAGTAATAGATTCAATGAGGTTAGGAATACCCCAGAAAATGAAGGCTGCAACAATCATCAATGGGATACCGCGAACCACATCAACAAAGATAGAAGCGATGACTCGGAGTGTCTTATAAGGGCTAACACTCATCATACCAAAGAGAATGCCAACAATCATGGCCAGAGCGAAAGATAAAATAGCTAAGCTTAGAGTTGTTCCTAATCCTGATAATAATTGCTTGTAGTTATTTGAAAGCAGTCCAAAGATGGTAGACTCATCAACACTTGATTCTGTTTTGGAATCTTTTTTGTCATTAGAGAGATATTTGTTGATTATCTTATCGTACTGACCGGATTTCTTAAGAGCTGCTAAACCATTATTGAACATTTGAATCAATTCAGGACTGCTGCCTTTTTTAACCGCAAAGCCATATTCACCAGATTTTTCCCCAGGAATTGGTGTTTCAAATTTGCGGCCTTGCTGAATAGCATATTTTAGAACTGCTTCATCATCCATGAGTGCATAGATAGAACCAGAATTTAAACTGTCATACATGGTTGATGCTTCATCAAACGACTTCAATGTGTAACCATATTTTGCTTTATTTTTTTCGAGGAAAGTATAAGAAGCAGTACCGTTTTTAGCGCCGACTTTTTTGCCTTTCAAATCTTTGTAGGATACGACATTACTTCCTTTACGGACAGCTAGTAAGGTATTTGACGTGTAGTAAGGATCGGAAAAATCAAAAATTTTTTTGCGGTCATCGGTAATAGACATCCCTGCCATAACGGCGTCAGCTTGGCTGGATTGGACAGTATTGAGAGCAGCGTCGAAACCTGGATTTTCAGTTTTGATTTTGAACCCTTGTTGTTTAGCGATGGCCTTAATCAATTCAACATCAATACCAACGTATTTGCCAGCATCATTTTGGAATTCAAAGGGTGCAAAAGAAGAGTCCATAACAACCTTATAGCTGCTTTTAGCAGGTTTGGCCTTAGCTTTAGCATCACCGGTCTCTTTGGTTTTGCTTTGCTCATCAGTTTTAGATTTAGCAGAGATCCATTTAGTCATGATTTCATCATAGCTGCCATCGGCCTTCATCTTTTTCAATGCTTTGTTGAAATCTTTGATGAGATATTCGTATTTGCTGCCTTTTTTAACTGCAAAAGCAAAGCTGCCGATAGACTCGCCATCCATTTCAATACGAAGATTTTGTCCTTGATTAATAGCGTATTGAGCGACAGCTTTATCATCCATAACGGCATCTACAGAGGCAGATTCTAAGCTGTTGTACATGGAATCGCCAGTGTCAAAGGATTTTATTTTATAACCATATTTATCTTGATGTTTTTCAAGAAAACTTTGAGCAGCAGTACCGTTCTTAACCCCAACCGTTTTTCCTTTTAATTGACTATATTTGGTAATCTTGCCTTGTTTACGAGTAGCGATAACGATTTTTGTATCATAGTAAGTGTGGGAAAAGGCAAAGACTTTTTTACGTTCCTTAGTGACAGTTGTCCCTGCCATAAGAGCATCTGCCTGTCCTGATTGAACGGCATTGACAGCTGCATCAAAACCCGGGAAAGTCATTTTGTAGTTCCAACCACTCATTTCAGCGACTTTTTTAATAATATCCACATCAATTCCTTTATAGACCTGATCACTGTCTTTAAATTCAAATGGAGCATAGGTTGAATCTGATACAATTTTAACCGTGTCAGCGGATACCTTGACACCAAACATAAAGATTACTGATAATATTCCCAGCATTAGAGCTTTAAATTTGTTCTTCATGTTAATCCCTTCTACAAACTTCTATTAAATATGATATAAAATTATAGCAGAATTCTATTATTTAAGCAAGAACAATATAGAATGTTATGTAAGGAAATATGACATGTATCATTAACTGTAAAGCGATTGCAGAAAGAAAAAGATTTGGTATAATTGTACTATTTTAATAAAACAATAAGGAGCGACAAATGCTTAAGAAAAGAATGTTAGAAAGTTACACTCACCGTTATGAACATTTCCCAGCTTGGCTGACCATCCTAATTGCCTGTGTCATGGTTATTCTATTTTTTCTTTTGGGGCAACTAGGAGGCGGATTTTTAGTTGGTTTGCTGAGTGTGCCTTTCATTGTTGTAAAACCGGAGATGGCTAATAGTTTTTTAATTCTATTTTTTTCAATTAGCTTTGTTTATTTTGTGGCGCTGATAAATTTTGCTTGGGTCAAATGGTATGAGAAGCGGTCAATTGCCAGTTTAGGATTTTTTAAGAAGCAATGGTTTCTTGAAATCCTCAAGGGATGGGGAGTTGGAATGGGAATTTTTCCTTTGCTTTTTGTTGACTTATCTGTTTGGTGGTGTGGAGTTGCAGGTTATTGATTTTTCTGTAACAGCTGTTCTTTATATCTTATCAATTATCCCATTTTGGTTTATTCAGGGAGGGACAGAAGAATTGCTGACACGTGGTTGGCTCTTGCCGATTATCAATAAACGCAGTAACTTGTCTGTAGCTATTGGAATTTCCAGCAGTCTGTTTGGACTCATGCATTTGGCTAATAGCCATGTCACAGTCTTTTCAATTATGAGCATTATTTTATCTGGAATTTTTATGGCACTTTACATGCTGAAAACAGATAATCTTTGGGGAGTAGCAGGTCTTCACGGAGCTTGGAATTTTACGCAAGGCAATATCTTTGGCGTTGCGGTTAGTGGGATGGATACAGGTAGATCACTGTTTCGTTTTGTGAATAAGGTTGATGCAGCAAAATGGATCTCAGGCGGCCAGTTTGGAACAGAAGGCAGTCTATTAACCAGTCTTGTTCTTCTTGTAGGAATTATCGTGCTTGTTCTTTTGCTCAAGAAAGACCTGACTGTCAAAAGACCTTAAACTGTCATGTGTCTAGCAATAGTGGAACTGTGAAAAATAATGGTTTGTTTTATTATCAGTCTTCATCATTGGTAGTATAACTAGTTGACTTGTATAGCAGAGCTGCACAGAACTCTCTTTCATAGTTCTGTGCAGCTCTCTTTTTTTCTTTTAGCTTTTTCTTGTGATAAAATAGAGAGTAGAAAACGAGGTAAATACATCATGATAGATAGGAAAGATAATAATCAGTTTCATCTGGTTTCAAAATATGAGCCGTCTGGTGATCAGCCTGAGGCCATTGAGGCTTTGGTTGACAATATTGAAGGTGGTGAGAAAGCGCAAATTCTCAAAGGGGCAACTGGGACGGGGAAAACCTACACCATGAGTCAAGTTATTCAAAAAGTCAATAAACCAACTTTAGTCATCGCTCATAATAAAACTCTAGCTGGTCAGCTTTATGGTGAATTTAAGGAATTTTTCCCAGATAATGCAGTTGAGTATTTTGTTTCTTACTATGATTATTATCAGCCTGAAGCCTATGTGCCATCAAGTGATACCTATATTGAAAAGGATAGTTCAGTTAATGATGAGATTGATAAGCTCCGACATTCGGCCACATCTGCCCTTTTGGAACGCAATGATGTCATTGTCGTAGCATCCGTCTCCTGTATTTATGGTTTAGGGTCGCCCAAGGAATATGCAGATAGCGTGGTTAGTCTGCGGCCCAGTCAGGAGATTTCTCGTGACCAACTCTTAAATGATTTGGTAGATATTCAGTTTGAGCGCAACGATATTGATTTCCAGCGGGGACGTTTTCGGGTGCGCGGTGATGTGGTGGAAATTTTTCCAGCATCACGTGATGAACATGCTTTTCGCGTGGAATTTTTCGGTGATGAGATTGATCGTATCAGAGAAATTGAGAGTTTGACTGGTCGTGTGCTGGGGGAAGTGGATCACTTGGCTATTTTTCCAGCGACTCACTTTATGACTAACGATGAGCACATGGAAGTGGCTATTGCCAAGATTCAAAAGGAAATGGAAGAGCAAGTCAAGCTTTTTGAAACAGAAGGAAAATTGATTGAAGCACAGCGCATTCGCCAAAGAACAGAGTATGATGTGGAAATGCTGCGGGAGATGGGCTATACTAGCGGCGTTGAAAACTATTCACGTCATATGGATGGTCGCAGTGAAGGCGAGCCGCCTTATACACTTCTTGACTTTTTTCCAGAGGATTTCCTCATCATGATCGATGAAAGTCACATGACTATGGGGCAGATTAAAGGTATGTATAATGGTGACCGATCGCGCAAGGAGATGTTGGTCAACTATGGTTTTCGTCTGCCAAGTGCACTGGATAATCGACCGCTGCGCCGAGAAGAATTTGAAAGCCATGTCCATCAGATTGTCTATGTTTCAGCAACACCGGGTGACTATGAGATGGAGCAGACGGACACGGTTATTGAGCAAATTATCCGTCCGACTGGTCTCTTGGACCCAGAAGTAGAAGTTCGGCCAACCATGGGACAAATGGATGACTTGCTGGGTGAAATCAATACGCGTGCTGATAAGGGCGAGCGGACCTTTATTACAACCTTAACCAAGAAAATGGCGGAAGATTTGACTGACTACCTCAAGGAAATGGGTGTCAAGGTCAAGTACATGCATTCTGACATCAAGACTCTGGAACGTACTGAAATTATCCGCGACCTGCGTTTAGGTGTCTTTGATGTTCTTATCGGAATCAATTTGCTGCGCGAAGGGATTGATGTGCCAGAGGTTAGTCTGGTTGCCATTCTCGATGCGGATAAGGAAGGTTTCCTTCGTAATGAGCGCGGTCTTATCCAAACCATTGGACGGGCTGCACGCAACAGTCAAGGACATGTTATTATGTATGCTGATACTGTGACACAGTCCATGCGTCGCGCTATTGATGAGACCCACCGCCGCCGCCAAATCCAAATGGCTTACAATGAAGAGCATGGTATCATTCCACAAACCATCAAAAAAGATATCCGCGATCTTATTGCGATTACAAAAGCAAATGACTCTGAAGTGGCTGAGGAGGCTGTGGATTATAATGCAATGACCAAATCTGAACGCCAAGAAGCCATCAAGAAACTGCAAAAACAAATGCAAGAAGCAGCTGAACTGCTTGATTTTGAACTGGCTGCCCAAATCCGCGATATGGTCTTAGAATTGAAAGCGATGGATTAAAAACAGCACTTTGTATCAACATCAAGCAAAGGAGTCAGATGCTGTGTTTTCTAAAACAGCGCCAAAAAGATTTGTTAAAATAATAGGTGTTAGTCTTGTCTGGTTGGTGTTTTTGGAGTTGACTGTTAATGTGGGCTGGTTTCACGATTTGTTTAACAGATATTTTGGTGAGAAAGGCATGATTATCGCAGGCAGTCAACTGAATATTGTGGGATTAGCAGTACTCGCTTATACACATCAGGATTGGACTAGGAAAATGTTTCAAGTTAGGCAAAAACAGATACTTTGGCTCTAGGTCATTTTAATTCTAGCTACTGTCAGCCTGTCTTGGCATTAGCATTGGACAGATTTACCAGTAACCTATTATTTGCTGTTTACAATAGTGTCAGTCATCTGACAGGATTACCTTACTTTCGGTCTTTTGCAGCGCTATTTACAGCAAGAGTTATCTTTTAAGTGGCGAATCGTTTTTTATCGCTCTTGTTTATATCGGGACATTTTCTTTATATTTCACATTTTGGAAACAGTCCTTTAATGGTCATCTTGCCCCTTTTTTATGGCTTTACTTTTTACTTGTCTCCAGAAAAAACCAAACCCTGCATTGGCTACTTTTTTCACTTAATGTTTTACTTTGTGACAGCTTAGAGAAACATTTGAACCTCAAAAAATGTTTTTGTAAATAGGTGAAAAAACACTGTAAAATGGGGCGACATTCAAAAATGCCACGCAAAGTAGCAGTAATTTTGGCAAATGTTATCAGTAGTTTCTTGTTTGCCATGTTTTTTTTGATTAGACTTAGCTTGTTCATTAATGACAAATAATTTTTAGGAGGCAAATGATTATGACATTTGAAACACGTTTACGTGATTATCGGAAACAATTAGGTTTATCGCAAGAGAAATTGGCGGAGGAGCTCCATATTTCCAGACAGGCCATTACCAAATGGGAGTCAGGTGCAGGAACACCAGATATTGTCAATTTAATGGCTCTTTCTGACTTTTTTCAGGTTTCAATAGACCAACTGCTCTTTGGCAAAGAAGCTAATCAACAATCAAAAGACTTTATTTATGAAAGTAGCACTGAATATGATATTGATGGGGAAAAAGATTTTGACATTCAGTTAGGCGGTGCCAATCAAGTTAGTCTGCAAGCTGTAGAGAGTGAAAAAGTTAAAGTTAAACTTCTCAGTAATACCTTAAATCAATTGGAAGAACACTTTAAAATTAAAATTGACGATGTTAAAAATAAAATTGATATTGATTTAAAGAAGTCAGGAGATATGACAGAAGCCATTGCTAAGGAGAATCTAAGGATTGCAGTTTTTCTGCCTGAAAAGTATCTTGGAAAAATTGAACTTGCAGTTAATTGCAGCGAATTAATACTCACTAATATCTGTTGTCATCGTTTTGAGTTGAGTGGAAAAGTTTCAACGATTACTGTTGATGGCGGTGTCGGAGAAATGGAATTTGATAGCAATTTAGATATGTTTATTGACATTCTATCTCATCAAGGTGAGATTGCCCTTAATCAGCTTTCAGCGACATCTAAGATTCAAGTGCCTAAAGATTATCTTTTCCAAGCTGTTAAAAAAGGCCTTGTCACAAAAATATCCTATGAAGAAAATGGGAAAGCGAGTGATGATTTTTCTCTCCAAGATTGTGAAAATGTCCTTGAATTAAATGGTTTTAAGAGCGAATTGGTTATTTCAAGAAATTTAAGTAATTAAGTGTTAACTATGTTATAATGGATTCCATCAATTAAAAGAATCATAAAGGAGAACCCCGTGTCCCGTACCTCTCAAGTCATCTTAACTAATATGTGTTTAATTGAAGATGGCAATGGAAATATTGTCATGCAAATTCGTGATCCTAAGCGTTATTCTTGGTCTGGTGCGGCTCTGCCTGGCGGGCACATTGAAGAACATGAAGGTTTAGTGGAATCTGTTATTCGCGAAGTCAAAGAAGAGACAGGCTTAACTATCCGTCATCCACAGTTGGTTGGGATGAAGCATTGGTATACTAAGGAAGATGTTCGTTATCTGGTTTTTCTTTATCGGACATCTGATTTTGAAGGTGAACTGCGTTCTTCTAAAGAAGGGAAAGTACGTTGGGTAGCAAGAAAAGAGTTGGCAGAGCTCAATTTGGCTTATGATATGCTTAATCTGCTGCGCGTGTTTGAAGAAAAAACTTATCTGAACTCTTTTATCGTGAACGCCTAGCAGATGATTTTGTAAAAGAGTTTTGGTAAGAAGCGCTATTTTAAGATATAATGGATTTTTATAAAAAAATACTTGACAAATGAATAAATATAAATTAAAATAGTTTTAGCTTACAAATAAGAATTGAGGGATATCATGAAAAACTAAAAAAATTTTGTTGGGAATCATTGCTGCTTTAACATTAGTCGCCCTTGCTGCCTGTAGTTCGTCATCTAAGGATGATTCCCTACAAAAATTAAGGATAAGGGCAAAATTGTTGTCGCCATGAATCCTGAGTTTGCACCATTTGAGTTTAAAACTTTGGTCAATGGTAAAGATACGATTGTTGGTGCCGATGTTGAAATCGCCAAGGCTATTGCCAAAGAATTGGGGGTCAAAGTTGAGTTTTCTGCTATGTCTTTCAATAATGTGTTGTCCAGTGTTCAATCTGGCAAAGCAGATCTTGGTATTTCAGGAATTTCTGCCACCAAAGAACGTCAAAAAGTTTATGACTTTTCAGATACTTATTATGAATCTGTCAATGTTGTTATTGTTAAAAAATCAGAATTAGCTAAATATAAGAAAACTAATTCCTTCAAAGGTTTATCAGTAGCCACTCAAAAAGGAACAATTCAAGAAACCGTTGCTAAGGAGCAATTAACAGGTGCTAAAATCGTTTCTCTTGTTCAAAATGGTGAAATGATTAATGAATTGAAATCAGGTCAAGTCAATGGTGTTGTTTTAGAAAAGCCAATTGCAGAAGGTTATGTTGCTAAAAATGATGATTTAGCTATTGCTCAAATTAAGTTAAAATCAAGTTCATCAGATGCTTATGCTGTAGCTATGCCTAAGGGAAGTAGTACACTTAAGAAGAAAGTAGATAAAGTTATCAAAAACTTAAAAAGCAAATAAGATTGATAAGTTCGTCAAAGATGCCTATAATTTATCTGTATCAGGTGGAAAATAAAATTTAGGTAAAACTTTTCACAATTTATAGTTGGAGTATGAAATAGTCAATCATCAGAAATAAGATGCTAAAGAGTTGGATGCTGGGATAGACAGGCAAGTTGCACAGCAATCATGCCTGTCTATCCCGCTTTTATTTATATCTGAAAGTCTGAAAGTCTCCTTAGAGATTGACAAGTTCCTGCTTATTAAGTATTATCAATATGAGAAAGAACGAAGGAGTCAAAATGAAGTTACCACGTTTTGGAGTGGAGGAGTGGCTTAATGTCCATGAAAAAGATGCCGCCTACGACATTGCTGGTGTGTCTGTTGCTGCCTTAACTTTGGAAGAATTATTTCAATTAACCCAGCAAGATTTAACTGCCTTTTTTCAAGAATTAGGGCAGAAGAAATTGGACTATGGCTGGATAGAAGGCTCACCTCAATTTAAAGCTGAGGTTTGTAAACTTTATAAGACTATTCAAGCGGAACAGGTTTTACAAACCAATGGTGCCACCGGAGCAAATATGTTGGCTCTCTATGCTTTGATTGAACCAGAAGATCATGTTATTTCAATGTATCCAACCTATCAACAGCTCTATGATATTCCTAAATCATTAGGCGCTCAGGTTGATTTGTGGCAGATTAAGGAAGAAAATAAGTGGCTGCCAGATTTAGATGAGTTACGGCAGCTCATTCGTCCCAATACTAAGATGATCTGTATCAATAATGCCAACAATCCAACAGGTGCTATTATGGATGAGTCCTATCTGAAAGAATTAGTTGCTATTGCCGAATCTTGCAATGCTTATATCTTGTCAGATGAGGTTTATAAATCTTTTGCATCTGATAGAGATATTCCTGCTATTGTTGATTTATATGATAAAGGCATTTCTGTAGATAGCTTGTCAAAAGCTTACTCTCTGCCGGGAATCCGCATTGGCTGGGTAGCCTCTAACAAAAAAATAACAGCTATTTTGAGAGATTACCGTGATTATACCATGATTTGTGCTGGTGTTTTTGCTGATATGTTGGCAAGTTTTGCTTTAAAACACCGTCAGGAAATTATTCAGAGAAATCAAAAGATTGTGGCCGATAATCTACAAATTCTGCAAGATTGGCTGGCTAAAGAACCGCATGCTCAGGCTATTTTACCGGATCATGTTTCGACTTCGCTTATTAAGCTTAATGTTCCGATGCCTATTGAAACCTTTTGCCTAAAGCTTTTATCAGATTATGGTGTGCTTTTGGTTCCTGGTAATCGTTTTGATATCGAGGGGCATGTTCGTCTGGGTTATTGTGGTGATAAAGAGATTTTAAAGGCTGGTTTAACAAGGTTATCTCAATGCTTGCGGCAATTTGACGAATAGGCAAAGATCACTTAAAATAGATTTAGGTTAATAGAAAAGAGGAAAGAATGACATTTAAAAAATTAGTTTTAGGTTTATTGAGTTTTACGGCTGTATTTACTTTAGTAGCTTGCAGTTCTTCCAATTCAAAAAATTTACAGGATGATATTAAAGAAAAGAAAAAGTTAGTTGTTGCTGTTAGTCCGGACTATGCACCTTTTGAGTTCAAGGCTCTTGTGAATGGTAAGGATACTGTTGTTGGTGCTGATATTGAGCTGGCAAAAGCAATTGCTAAAGAATTGGGAGTGAAATTGGAATTGTCTTCCATGAGTTTTGATAATGTCTTGTCCAGTTTAAAAACAGGAAAAGCAGACATAGCTATCTCTGGTTTATCTTATACCAAGGAACGTGCTCAAGCTTATGACTTTTCAGAAGCTTATTATAAAACGGAAAACGCTATTCTTATTAAAAAGTCTGATTTGAACAAATATACAACAATTTCTTCTTTCAATAAGACTAAAGTAGCTGTTCAAAAAGGAACGATTGAAGAAGGATTAGCCAAAAATCAATTAAAGCAATCAAACATTACCTCTTTGACTTCGATGGGTGAAGCTGTTAATGAGCTCAAATCTGGTCAGGTTGATGCTGTTGATCTTGAAAAACCAGTAGCAGAAGGCTATGTGTCTCAAAATAGTGATTTGGTTCTTGCCAAAGTTGCCTTAAAAACAGGCGAAGGAGATGCCAAAGCAGTTGCCTTGCCCAAAGACAGCGGTCAATTAGCTAAGACAGTGAATAAGGTTATTAAGAAACTCAAAAAAGAAGATAAATACAAGCAGTTTATCAGCGATGCTGTTAAATTAACTGGTCAGCAAGTGGATTGATTAATAAATCGAAAAGCAAGTTTAGATGCCTTGCTTTTTCTCTGCAGTTAAAAGATTAGCGCTATTAATACCATTTTCTATATGGGAAATCGTTTATTTATGAGAAATAGCAGAGCAATAACTTTTAATTGTTGCCTTATTTTTTGAAAATAGTTTTAAAATGGTTTGAAAACGTCTTGACATTTATCATCGTATTTTTGTATAATGTTTAAGAACGTGTAAATGTTACAATGAAATTGAGGGGAGTGAGATACATGTCAAAGACAGTAGTGCGCAAAAATGAATCACTTGACGATGCTCTTCGTCGTTTCAAACGTTCTGTAACTAAAGCTGGTACACTTCAAGAATCACGTAAACGTGAATTCTACGAAAAACCTTCTGTAAAGCGTAAACGCAAATCAGAAGCAGCTCGCAAACGTAAAAAATTCTAAAGTGATTAAATTAAAAACAGGTCTGACCTGTTTTTTGTTGCAAAATTCGAATAAACGATTTTCTGCATCAGTTTAATCTCATTAAGAATTCATAAAAAAACAAACCTCGACAAGAAGTTTGTTTTTGTTCTGCCAGCCTATTGAAGCAAGCTATGTTAGTTTTGTTTTTCAAGAAGTGCCTTAATATCAGCAAGCAATTCGACTTCAGTTGGGTTAGTTTCAGTTGCAGCTTCTTCCTCTTGTTTCTTGCCAAGCGATACTGCTTTGTTTGCAGCTTTAACAACGAAGAAAAGTGTTGTACCAACGATAAGAAAGTTGATAACTGCACTTAAGAAACTGCCATATGCAACACCGTTCCATGAAAGCTGAGCAATATTTTTAACATTGGCAGCTTTTAAAACTGGGTTGAGGAATAGGGGAGTAATAACATCCGAAACTAAGGAAGTGATAATGGCGTTAAAAGCAGCCCCCATAACAACAGCTACTGCAAGATCTAGGACGTTACCCTTAAATAAAAAATCTTTCAATTCTTTGATCATTTTAGATTTCCTTTCTTTTCATCAGATTCTTATTATACAGGAAGACACTAGGTTTTACAATACTTATGCTTCACTTTTTTCAAAATTGTGGTAAAATTGAAATGCTGCTAAAATGAAAGTATGCTACAATATTATCATTAATTTACTGAAAGGAAGAAAATGAAGAATAGAAAACGTCAGCGAAAAGGGCTGGTTCGAAAAAATGAAATCATTATCTTGACTCTTTTTGTCGCATCAGCCGTTTTACTCTTAGCATTTACCAATTCTTTTGGAGTACTTGCTAAGAGTCTTCATCTTGAAAAAATCAATAAATCGATAACTATTTCCTTTCCTTTTGGTAAGAAGATGGAACAAACAGCACGTTACTATTCAGGTGAAAAGGTTCAGATCAGTTCCTCAGCTAAAAAAGACAGTCTTGGAAAGGGGCTGTCTCATTACCAAAATTGGATTGGGACAGTTAAAAAAATAACATCACAAAGGGACAGTCGTCAAAAGCGTTATTATAGTTATGAAGTTACATTTGATAATGGTAAAGCTTTGAAATATGTTCAAGAAAAAGACCTAGTTAAAACGAAAAGATCAAAGTATAGTAAAGGTCAAATTGTCAAATTAAAATCCTCTGCGACAGCTGATTTGGATGGTAGCAGTTTAACGGATTATCGTGCTTCAGCTGGTAAAATCGACCATATTTCTTATAATCATAGCAATACCACAGGTGGCTATAAGTATGACATCACCTTTGATGAGGGCGGCAAGGTGACGAATATTCAAGAAAAAGATTTGGATAGGGTTTATGAAGTTCAGCTAAAATCAGAAAATACTGCAGCTCAAAATAATGAGATTCTTAAACAAGCTTTTGCATATGCTAAACAACATTCTGGTACTATCTTAAGTTTGCCAAACGGTGAATTTAAGATTGGCAGTCAGACACCAGACAAGGACTATATCACTTTAACATCTGATACTGAAATTCGTGGAGATAATACGACACTTTTGGTTGAAGGAACGGCTTATTGGTTTGCTTTTGCAACTGGGACATCAGCTAGTGATGGTGTAAAGAATTTCACCATGCGCAATATCAATATAAAAGCCAGTGATTTAGAAAAAGGAAATCAGTTTATGATTATGGCTGATCATGGTGATAATTGGAAAATTTGTAACAATAGTTTTACCATGGTGCATAAAAAAGGAAGCCACATTTTTGACTTAGGTTCCTTGCAAAATTCAACTTTTGAAGGAAATCAATTTACTGGCTATGCCCCTGAATTAACTAATGTCAGTAAGATTGATGATAATGCAGATCTTCATGATTTTTATGCAGAAGTTATTCAGCTGGATGCCGCTGAGTCTAGCGGTGTTTGGGATGGTGGGTTGATAAAGACTATTGATCCAAATTATGAAAATTATAATAAAGAGAAGCAGTTGTGCAATAACATCACGATTGCTAATAACTCTTTTGTTCCTTATATAGACAGTCATGGCAAGATAATAGCATACAGCGGAACTATCGGACAGCATTCTTCTGATGTTGGCCTTGTCAAAATTTATGATAATGTTTTTAGTAACTCTTTGGTCAGCCGTTTCAATCAAAATGGCAAAAGCGAGGCGTGGATTTTTAAAGCCATTCACCTAAAATCAAATTATAACAATGCTGTCTATGCCAATTCTATTAGTTAAGTAATGAAAAGTTGTTATAAAGCACTTTCAGGTTAAAGTCTAAACTTAACCCTGAAAGTGCTTTTTGCCTATCATTTATTTTACAAGAAACTTCTAAAATGTTATAATAAAAGGCAATGCTAAAAAGCACTTTTGAGGTGGAGGTGATGACTTCTGGTTGTTGATAAAGAAAAGATCAAAGAAATCAAAGACAGTATTAACATCGTTGATGTTATTGGTGAAGTTGTCAGTCTTTCACGCTCCGGTCGTAATTATTTAGGACTTTGTCCTTTTCACAAAGAAAAGACACCTTCTTTTAATGTTATTGAAGATCGTCAATTTTTTCATTGCTTTGGTTGTGGCCGCTCAGGAGATGTTTTTAAATTTATTGAGGATTATCGCAATATTAGCTTTCTGGAAAGCGTTCAGGTTTTAGCTGAGCGTTCAGGTATTAATGTTACTATTCAAGATAAGAGTCAAGAAGTTAAAAAGAAACATCCACATCAAAAACTTTTTAATATCAATGAAGATGCGAACAAGTTCTATCAAGCTGTTTTGAAGACGACGAAAGTTGGAGAAACTGCACGACAGTACCTTTATCAGAGAGGTTTGACAGATGAACTTATCACCTATTTCAAAATAGGTTTGGCTCCAAATGAGTATGATTATCTGTATCAAGCCATGCTCAAAAAATATGATGAAGATACAATTATTAATTCAGGTTTGTTTAATCTGTCAGATAACAATTCCATTTATGATGCTTTTCGTAATCGGATCATGTTTCCTTTGACTGATGAATTTGGACACATTATAGGTTTTTCAGGACGGATTTGGACAGAAGAAGATATTTCTAAAAAATTAGCAAAGTATAAGAATACGCGTTCAACAGTCATTTTTAATAAATCTTACGAACTTTATCATTTGGATAAGGCTAAGGCTGCAGCTAAAAAAGAATATGAGCTCTATCTCATGGAAGGCTTTATGGATGTTATTGCGGCCTATCGTGCGGGTATTCCTAATGCCGTTGCTTCTATGGGAACAGCGCTAACACCAGAACATGTTAAGCATTTAAGAAAATTTACTAAAAAAGTTATTTTGACCTATGATGGTGATAAAGCTGGACAAAATGCTATTGCTAAATCATTGGACTTGCTGTCTAATATGGCGGTGGAAATTGTTAGAATTCCCGGACAAATGGATCCAGATGAATTTATCAAGGAAAATTCAGAAGAGGAATTAAAAAAGCTGTTAAAACAAGCAAGGATTAGCAGTGCTGAGTTTTGGATTGAACATCTAAAACCTGAAAATATTGATAACTTGCAAGCGGAAATTGACTATGTCGAAAAGATAGCTAAGGTTATTGCTGCTTCGCCGTCTATAACAGCTCAGAATACCTATATTAATAAAGTAGCTGAGTTTCTACCAGATTTTGATTATTTACAGCTTGAACAAGCAGTTAATAATGAACGGCTGCAAATGCGTTCACAAATCAGCGAACAAGAGTCAGCCAAGCAGCAGGTTTTAGTAGATTTGCCGGTAACTAAACAGCTAACCGCTTTGACTAAAGCCGAGAGTCAATTATTCCACCGCTTACTTCACCACGATTACCTCTTGAATGAATTTCGTAATCGTGCTCATTTTAAATTTACAACGCCAGAATTACAAGAGCTTTATCAAATTCTCAAAACTAATGGTGAGATTAATGCTTATGATTTGTCTCAGCTTTCCAATCAGCTTCAGGAAACTTATTATCGTGTTTTAGAAGAAAATCTTCCTGAAGAAATTTCTGAAGGTGAAATTAGGCAGATTGAAGATCAAATTGATAAATGTTTGCAGCGACAAGAAATGCGCAAACAAAGCAAAGCCATTCGAGAGAGTAGTAATCATGGTGATGTAGATACTGCAGTTGAGGGGTTAGCAGCCCTGATCGCTCAAAAAAGAAATATGGAATAGAGGAAAAATGGTAAATAATAAGAAAAAAACATCAAGTACTTTTAATGTTCAAGTTGCAGATTTTATTCGCAACCATAAAAAAGAGGGAGTTGCTGTTGATGATGAAGTTACTGAAAAATTAGTTATCCCTTTTGAACTTGAAGCAGAGCAGATTGATGATTTGTTGGAACGTTTGACAGATGGTGGTATCTCAATTACTGACAGAGAAGGCAATCCTTCTACCAAATATGCTGTTGAAGAAATTAAACCAGAAGAATTAACCGATGAAGAATTATTGGGCAGTAACTCTGCCAAGGTTAATGATCCTGTCCGCATGTATTTAAAAGAAATTGGCGTTGTTCCTCTTTTGACTAATGAAGAAGAAAAAGAACTAGCTATTGCTGTTGAAAATGGCGATCTTGAAGCAAAGCAACGCTTGGCAGAAGCTAATTTGCGTTTGGTTGTTTCCATTGCAAAACGATACGTAGGACGCGGCATGCAGTTTCTTGATCTCATTCAAGAAGGTAATATGGGTTTGATGAAGGCAGTTGATAAATTTGATTATTCCAAAGGTTTCAAGTTTTCAACCTATGCAACTTGGTGGATTCGTCAAGCGATCACACGTGCCATTGCAGACCAAGCACGTACGATTCGTATTCCAGTGCATATGGTGGAAACGATCAATAAGCTGGTGCGTGAGCAGCGCAATCTTCTTCAAGAACTAGGTCAAGATCCAACACCGGAGCAAATTGCTGAGCGAATGGATATGACACCAGATAAAGTGCGTGAAATTTTAAAAATTGCTCAAGAACCAGTGTCTCTTGAAACACCAATTGGTGAAGAAGATGACAGCCATCTAGGTGATTTTATTGAAGATGAAGTGATCGAAAATCCCGTTGACTATACAACTCGTGTTGTCTTGCGTGAGCAGTTAGATGAAGTTTTGGATACTCTTACTGATCGTGAAGAAAATGTCCTTCGTCTGCGTTTTGGGCTTGATGATGGAAAAATGCGGACGCTTGAAGATGTCGGTAAAGTCTTTGATGTTACTCGTGAACGTATTCGTCAAATTGAGGCTAAAGCACTTCGCAAGCTGCGTCACCCTAGTCGCAGCAAGCAATTACGTGACTTTGTTGAAGATTAAGAGAGGTGGGCTATGGCAGATAAAAACTATACTCCCGAAGAAATTGCTAAGATTAAAGATAGAATCCTTGAAGCTTTGGAAATGGTTATTGATCCAGAATTGGGTATTGATATCGTTAATCTAGGTCTTATCTATGATATTCGTTTTGAAGATTCGGGCCGTACTGAAATTGATATGACATTAACAACGATGGGCTGCCCATTAGCAGATTTACTTACTGATCAAATCCACGATGCTCTCAAAGATGTTCCAGAGGTTTTGGATATTGATGTAAAACTTGTTTGGTCACCAGCTTGGACAGTGGATAAAATGAGTCGTTATGCCCGTATTGCTCTGGGTATCAGGTAATAGAAGAAAGAGGGAGGATCACATTTCCTTTTGTTGCTATTAGTATGAAAAAAAGATTATCAATTATTGTGCCTTGTTACAATGAAGAAAAACAATTATTCCTTTTTTAAAAGCGATACAAGCTATTGAGAAAAGTATGAGGGATGATTTAGTATTTGATTATTGCTTCATTAATGATGGATCCGAGGACAACACCTTGAAGCTTTTACGTCAGTTGAGTATTAAGTTTACTAATGTGCATTACATTTCTTTTTCACGTAATTTTGGGAAGGAAGCTGCACTTTTAGCTGGTTTGGAAGCATCAACGGGCGATTTGGTTACAGTGATGGATGTGGATTTGCAAGATCCACCAGAGCTTTTAGAAACCATGTATACTAAAATTAAAGAAGGTTATGATATGGTAGGGACTCGTCGGGCTAATCGTAAGGGAGAACCTGTTATTCGCTCTTTTTTCTCTAAAAGTTTTTATTGGCTTATCAATAAAATTTCTGATACAGAAATGGTTGATGGCGCTCGTGATTTCCGTTTGATGACTCGGCAGGTCGTCAACAGCATCTTAGAACTCGGAGAAGTGAATCGTTTTTCCAAAGGGCTTTTTTCTTGGGTAGGATATGATGTGATTTATATTTCTTATGAAAATCGTGAGCGTGTGGCAGGTCAAACGTCTTGGTCATTTTTAAAATTACTGCGCTATTCTATTGATGGATTCATCAACTTTTCAGAAGTCCCATTGAAATTGGCTACATGGGCAGGGAGTATTGCTTCTGTCTTTTCTATTTTTGTATCGCTTTTATTATTGTTCGCCGTTTAATTTTGGTGATGCCGTACAGGGATGGGCTTCAACTATTTCTATTATCCTCTTTATCGGCGGATTGCAGCTGCTCGCTTTGGGAATTATCGGCAATTATATCGCTAAGATTTTCTTAGAAACTAAAAAGCGCCCCATTTATATTGTTAAAGAAAAAGGGTGATATTCCACTCTTTTTTTGTTAGAATAAAGAAGATTACAATTAAAGGAGAAATCAAGATGATTCTTATAACTGGTGCCAATGGTCAACTCGGAACAGAGCTCCGCTATTTACTTGATGAACGTAATGAAGATTATGTGGCTGTTGATGTTGCAGAGATGGATATTACAAAAGCTGAAAAAGTGGACGAAGTCTTTTTACAGGTTAAACCGAGTCTTGTCTACCATTGCGCAGCCTATACAGCAGTTGATGCTGCAGAAGATGAAGGTAAAGAGCTGGATTATGCTATCAATGTGACAGGAACTGAAAACATTGCCAAGGCCTGTGAGAAATATAATGCAACTTTGGTTTACATTTCAACTGATTATGTGTTTGATGGTGAAAAGCCAGTTGGTCAAGAATGGGAAGTGGATGATAAGCCAGATCCCAAAACTGAGTATGGTCGGACAAAGCGTTTAGGTGAAGAAGCAGTTGAAAAATACGTTAAGAACTTTTACATCATTCGTACAGCTTGGGTATTTGGTAATTATGGTAAAAATTTTGTTTTTACCATGCAACATCTTGCTAAAAGTCATAACAGTTTAACGGTTGTTAATGATCAGCATGGTCGTCCGACTTGGACACGAACTTTAGCTGAATTTATGACTTATCTGGCTGAAAATCAAAAAGAATATGGTTATTATCATTTATCAAATGATGCAACCGAGGATACGACTTGGTATGATTTTGCACTTGAAATTTTAAAGGATACCGATGTTGTCGTGAAACCTGTTGACTCTAGTCAGTTCCCTGCTAAAGCCAAACGGCCGTTAAATTCAACTATGAGTTTAACAAAGGCTAAGGCGACAGGTTTTGTTATTCCGACTTGGCAAGAAGCTTTACAAGAATTTTATAAGCAAGATGTCAAAAAATAGCATTTTAGCAAAGAAAGGCAGGTTTAAACCTGTTTTTTTGAACATTTGTCAATGATGTGAGACCAAAAAAGATAAAACCTAACTAGCTTTTTGCTAGCCTATCAGGAGCTAGCTCCTGATAGGCTTTTTCGCATGTCGATAGGAGATTTCCAGCCCAGAGTCTGCATGGGTAGTCTGTTTGAAGTGTAGAGGTAGCGTTTCATCTGTTTGATGAGGTCGTCATAAGAATAAAATTGTAAGTGCTGGTAGAATCGTCTATTGTCGTTTCTGTGGCTTCGTTCAACCTTACCGTTGTGTCTGGGAGTTCTAGGTCGGATGAGTTTGTGTTCAATGCTTAGTTCACGACAGAGAATATCCAGAGGGTGAACGTGTTTGTTTTCCTTGAAATGGGTAAACTCGAAGCCATTGTCCGTTTGTATGATTTTCGGCTTGTAGCCAAAGTGTCGGATGGCCATTTTGACAAATTGGATGGTGGAATGAGAAGATTGTTCCTTGAAAGGGAAGATGAAGCGTTCTCGACTGGCCTCGTCAATGATGGTGTATTGGTAGAATTTATCAGGCATTGCCCCAGTATAGCAGTCTTTTGGCACATATTTGACAGCCATCTGCCACTTGATACCGAGTTTGGTTGGTGTATCGTAAGGCTTTGGAATATAGGGTTTGGTTTTGTTTTAGCAGGTTTGAAGAAGTCTAGTTTTCTCAAGACCCGAAAGAGTGAGCAGGGATGCCTGTCATAGCCCTTATTTAATTTGAGCTTGTAGAAGATTTCGATGAGAGTGGCATGGGGGTTTCTTCGGATACAGTTTTTAATCCAGGCTATTTCTTGTTCTGTATGAGCCTTGGGATGGGGTGTCAGAGGTTTGTGAGACTTGTCTTGAAGGGAGGCTTTGGTTCCGTCAAATCGCTTGTTCCACCTCATAAGGGAAGCTTTGGAGACCTTATAGCGTCGGCAGATGAAGGCAACAGAAGCGCCACCACGATAGGTTTTGACAGCATGGTAGCGAGTATCAAGGGTGTGTGGCAAATAACGAAGGGGTTGTGGTATACTAGTCATGAGAAGATTCCTTTTTGATGAGTGGGTGGTACTCTTATCATATCAAGGTTTCTTCTTTTTTGGGAGCTAGGTCTCACATCTATTGTAAGGCTACAAAGGGCAGGTTTAAACCTGTTTTTCTTTTCGCAAAATTCTTTAAAATATGCTATAATACAATGTATTGTATTATAAAATGGGGGAATAGAGTTTGCGTCATGTATTCATCATAGGAAGTCGTGGCTTACCAGCAAAATATGGTGGTTTTGAGACTTTCGTGGAAGAATTGGTTAAACATAAACAGTCGCAGCAGTTAACTTATCATGTGGCCTGTCTTAGTGAGACTGATCAGCATAAGCATTTTACCTATTTAGGTGTTGATTGTTTTACTATTAAGGCTCCTAAGCTGGGGCCTGCCAGAGTCATTGCTTATGATATGATGGCTATTCGCTATGCTTTAAAGTTGATCAAGGATCAAAAAATCAAACACCCTATTTTTTATATTTTAGGAAATACAATCGGTGCTTTTATGGGGCCTTTTGCTCGTAAGATTAAGCGCATAGGCGGACGATTTTACATTAATCCAGATGGTTTGGAATGGCAGCGTTCTAAATGGTCACATCCAGTACAAGCCTATCTTAAATATGCTGAAAAATGTATGACCAAAAAAGCTGATTTAGTTATTTCTGATAATACTGGAATTGAATGCTACATCAAACAAATGTATCCTTGGGCAAAGACGACTTTTATTGCCTATGGAACGGATTTATCACCGTCAGGGCTCTCAAAAAACGATTCCAAGGTTAAAGACTTTTATAAAAAATGGGCTATTAAAGATAAAGGATATTACCTTATTGTAGGGCGCTTTGTTCCTGAGAATAACTATGAAACAGCTATTCGTGAGTTCATGACGTCGTCAAGTGAGCGTGATTTGGTTATTATTTGCAATTATGAAGGTAATGTCTATTTTGAAGATTTACGACAAAAAACTGGATTTGATAAGGATAAGCGTATTAAATTTGTTGGAACAGTTTATGATCGTCCTCTTTTAACTTATATTCGTGAACAAGCTTTTGCTTATATTCACGGTCACGAGGTTGGAGGGACTAATCCCGGTTTGCTTGAGGCTTTAGCCCATACGGACTTGAATCTTGTCTTGATTACTGAATTCAATTATACAGTAGCATCGGACGCTGCACGGTATTGGACTCAGGATAATGGAAGTCTTGCTCAGTTGATCAATCAATTTGATAAGCAGGAAAATTTTGCAGAGTATGGACAAAGAGCTAAGGAAATTATTGTAAATTACTATACTTGGGAGAAAATTGTAGAAGAGTACGAGGACTTGTTCTTACATGAAAGTTAATATTTTAATGTCCACCTACAATGGTCAGGAATTCATCGCCCAACAAATTCAAAGCATTCAAAAACAAACCTTTGAAAATTGGAATTTGCTTATTCGCGACGATGGTTCTAGTGATGAAACTCCTAAAATTATTGCAGACTTTGCTAAGTCTGATGCGCGGATTCGTTTTATCAATGCTGATAAACGAGAAAATTTGGGCGTCATCAAAAATTTCTATACCTTACTAAAATATGAAAGGGCCGATTACTATTTTTTTAGCGATCAAGATGATGTTTGGCTGCCGCAAAAGCTGGAATTAACTCTGGCAAGTGCTGAAAAAGAAAACCATCAAATCCCTTTGATGGTTTATACAGATTTGAAAGTAGTAGATAGAGATTTGCAGGTTTTGCATGATAGCATGATCAAAACACAGTCTCATCATGCTAATACGCGTTTACTTGAGGAATTAACAGAAAATACAGTCACTGGTGGGACTATGATGGTTAATCATTGTCTAGCTAAACAGTGGAAGCAGTGTTATGATGATTTGATTATGCATGATTGGTATTTAGCGCTCCTTGCTGCCAGTCTAGGCAAATTGATTTATCTAAATGAGACCACAGAATTATACCGCCAGCATGAAAGCAATGTTTTGGGAGCTAGAACTTGGTCTAAACGTTTGAAAAATTGGCTGCGTCCCCATCGTTTGGTGAAAAAATACTGGTGGTTAATATCATCTAGTCAGCAGCAAGCCAGTCATTTATTGGAATTGGATTTACCGGCAGCTAATAAAGCTGTTATTCAAGCTTATGTGACTTTGTTGGACCAGTCATTTTTAAATCGGATTAAATGGCTCAAACAATATGGCTTTGCTAAGAATCGTGTCTTTCATACTTTTGTTTTTAAGACATTGATTATTACTAAATTTGGTTATAGGAGAAAATAATGGACTTCTTTAGTCGTAAAAATCGTATTCTATTAAAAGAACTTATCAAGACTGATTTTAAACTTCGTTATCAAGGAAGTGCTATTGGCTACCTTTGGTCAATTTTGAAGCCTTTGATGCTGTTTGCTATCATGTACATTGTCTTTGTGCGTTTCTTACCTTTAGGGGGCGATGTGCCTCACTGGCCAGTTGCCCTCCTGTTAGGAAACGTCATTTGGACATTTTTCCAAGAAACAACCATGATGGGTATGGTTTCTGTTGTAACGCGTGGCGATTTACTGCGTAAGCTTAATTTTTCGAAGCAGACGATTGTTTTTTCAGCAGTCTCTGGAGCTGCTATTAATTTTGGTATTAATGTAATTGTTGTTTTGATCTTTGCCCTTTTAAATGGTGTAACTTTTACTTTTAGATGGAATTTACTTTTGTTGATTCCGCTTTTCCTTGAGCTCTTGCTCTTCTCAACAGGGATTGCCTTTATTTTATCAACGCTTTATGTGAGATATCGTGACATTGGTCCTGTTTGGGAAGTTATTTTGCAAGGGGGGTTCTATGGAACACCGATTATTTATTCTTTGACTTATATTGCTACTCGCAGTGTTGTAGGTGCTAAGCTTCTTTTATTGAGTCCAATTGCTCAAATTATTCAGGATATGCGGCACATTTTGATTGATCCAGCTAATGTTACTATTTGGCAGATGATTAATCATAAATCTATTGCTGCCATTCCATATCTTGTGCCTATTTTCGTGTTTATTATCGGTTTTCTTGTTTTCAATTATAATGCTAAGAAATTTGCGGAGATTATCTAATGACAAAAAATAATATTGCAGTCAAAGTTGACCATGTCAGTAAGTATTTTAAGTTACCTGTTGAAAGTACTCAAAGTTTAAGAACTGCCTTAGTTAATCGTTTTAAAGGGATTAAAGGTTATAAGAAACAGCATGTTCTGCGAGATATTGATTTCGAAGTTGAAAAAGGAGACTTTTTTGGTATTGTAGGCCGAAATGGTTCTGGTAAATCAACACTTTTAAAAATCATTTCTCAAATTTATGTTCCTGAACAAGGGAAAGTTACTGTAGATGGGAAATTAGTTTCTTTTATTGAACTCGGTGTCGGTTTTAATCCAGAGCTGACTGGCCGTGAAAATGTTTATATGAATGGGGCTATGCTTGGTTTCACAACTGAAGAAGTAGATGCTATGTATCAGGATATTGTTGATTTCGCAGAACTTCAAGATTTCATGAATCAAAAGCTGAAAAACTATTCTAGTGGAATGCAGGTGCGTCTTGCCTTCTCTGTTGCCATAAAAGCGCAAGGGGATGTCCTCATTCTTGATGAAGTTTTGGCGGTTGGTGATGAGGCCTTTCAGCGTAAATGTAATGATTACTTTTTGGAAAGAAAGAATAGTGGCAAGACTACTATCTTGGTAACGCACGATATGGCCGCAGTCAAGAAATATTGTAATAAAGCTGTTTTAATAGATGATGGTTTGATAAAAGCAATTGGTGAGCCAGACGATGTTGCCAATCAATATAGTTTTGATAATGCAGTACCGATTGATAATGCTGACAGTGAAGCTGTAGAGGAAGAAAAAGAAGAAGTCATTAAAGTTGAGAATCTTGAAGTGAAGCTACTTTCTAAATCTCAAATGACTCCAAAAGAAGATATTGCCTTTGAAATTTCTTATGATGTTTTAGATGATACAGAGACTCATATTGTCTTCTCATTAACCGATATTGATAGAAATATCTGGATTTACAATGATAATGCTTGGGATATCCCAACAAAAGGCAGTGGTCATAAAAGTTATCGCTACACTTGTTTAATCCCAAATGTTAATGATATTAAGCTGAAACTTCAGGTTACTATTTTAGGGAAGTCCAAAGAAATGCTCGCATTTGCAAATACGGCAAATGCACCGATTATTGTCATTAATCGTGATGATATTTCTTTGGATGACTTATCTGCTGTGGATTCTGCTTCTGGAATTATCCAAAGAAATGGGAAATGGGATATTTTATCTGAATAGACTTGCTAAGAAAGGAATAAGATATGTCTTTTAAAAATTCTGCGACAGTTTCTATTGTTTGTACTGTTTATAATAAGGGGAAATGGCTGGCTCAAACGATTGACAGTCTCCTTGTACAAAAAGATACTGATTTTGAAGTTATTATTATTGATGATGCTTCGACAGACAATTCTAGGGAAATTATAGAGAATTTCGCAGAAGATCATCAGGATAAAATTATTCCTCTTTATAATGAAAAAAATTTAGGGGTTACTGAAACATGGAAAAAGGCGTGTTTAGCTGCTAGAGGTCAGTACATTGCTCGCTGCGATGGAGATGATTATTGGCTTGATGATCATAAGTTGATTAAACAAGTCAATCTTTTAGAAAAAGAGCAAACGTCAAAATGGTGTGGAACAGATATCAATTTTGTAGACAGTGATGGGTTCACAACTTCAACGGATGTTTTTTCTAACCATGTCATTGAAATTGCTGATTCCTATGAAAAAATGATTGCTACACGTGGTTTTACAGCACCTTCAACTTGGCTTGTTGAACGTAATCTTATGCTGATGGTCAATGATATGTTGGACGAAGATATTGATACAGCTGATGATACATTTAATATCCAACTAGACTTATTTAAGCATACTAACTTTACTTTCTTGCCTGAAACGACAGTGGCATACCGCGTCAATGAAGGCTCAGACTCACGTCCGCAAAGCTTTGAAGCTCTGCAAAGTCGTTTTGACCGCCTTTTAAAAACCCAATTTTATTATTTAGATAAATACCCCAATACAAATTACAAAGAAATTCTACGCATCCTATTGGAACGTGATAATAGTTTTGAAAAAAACTTATCTCAACAAGATGTTATCCATTCAAAAGTGGATTCACAACAGGTCACGATTTATTTTACCAGCGAGGGACAAGAATTTTCTCAAGAAAATACCCTTACTTTTCCTTTACATTACCAAGATGATATTCAGTTTGAGGTGCCGGATAGTACGGTGACCTTAAGAATTGATTTATCAGAATTACCAAGTTTCTATCGTAGAGTTGCCTTAACTGCTAATGAATTTGGAACGGAAATTTTACCGAACTTGTCAAATGGAGATTTAATTGGAACTTACGTCATGTTCAAAGATAAGGATCCCCAACTTATTTATGATATTTCCTCTATTAAAGATAAATCTTTTAACCTGTTTTATGTCATGTTTAATGTGGATGATATTGAGTCAGAAGATTACATTGCTAAAATTTTATCGCAAGACATTATAGGCTATAGAAAAGAATTATATACTTTAAAACCTTACAAGGCTGATTACCAACAAGCCCTACAGGAGCGTGACCACTATAAAACCGAGTTGGAGGAGATGGTTGTCCGTTATAATGCGGTCACCCATTCGCGCCGGTGGACAATTCCTACAAAAATTATTAACTTATTCAGGAGAAAGAAATGAAAAGACTGCTTTTGTATGTGCATTTTAATAAATATAATCGTGTGAGTTCCCATGTTTACTACCAACTAACACAAATGCGCCCCTTATTTTCAAGAGTAGTTTTCATCACAAATAGCCACCTATCTCAGGAGGATCAAGACAAGCTGCGTAATCAAAATTTGATGGATGATTTTGTACAGAGAGAAAATATCGGTTTTGATTTTGCGGCTTGGCGTGATGGGATGAATCACATTGGCTTTGACAATCTTGATTCTTATGATATTGTCACTGTTATGAACGATACTTGCTTTGGACCTTTGTGGGATGTTAAGGAGTATTACCTGTCTTATGAAAAGCAAGATGAGGTTGATTTTTGGGGATTGACCAATAATCGTGCAACTAAGCAGTTTAAGGAACATATTCAAAGTTACTTTATTACTTTTAAAAAAGCTGTTATTCAATCAAATGCCTTTCATGATTTTTGGGAGAATGTCCAAAATCATACAGATGTCCAGCGTGTCATTGATGATTATGAAACTCAGGTGACGACGGCACTTCTGGATGCAGGTTTTAAGTATAGTGTTATATTTGACACAACCAAAGAAGATGCTTCGCATATGCTGCATGCAGATTTCTCTTACTACAATCCAACAGCTATTTTGAATCATAGGGTGCCCTTTATCAAGGTTAAAGCGATTGACAATAATCAATCGATCACTCCATATTTGCTAAATGCCATTCAAAATAAATCAGTTTATCCAATTGACCTAATTGTTTCGCACATGTCAGAAATCAATTATCCTGACTTTCGTTATTTGTTGGGACATAAATACATTAAGGAAGAAGAAGCAGTTGATTTAAAGAATCAAAAGGTTGCGGTTCATCTCCATGTGTTTTATGTGGATCTGCTGGAAGAGTTCTTAACAGCATTTAAGCAATTTCATTTTTCTTATGATTTATTTATAACGACAGACAGTGATGATAAGAAAGCTGAAATTGAAGAAATCCTAGCAGCCAACAGTCAAGAAGCTCAAGTTTTCGTGACAGGCAATATTGGGCGTGATGTTCTTCCTATGTTAAAATTAAAGAATTATCTAGCTGCCTATGATGTTATTGGTCATTTTCACACTAAAAAGTCAAAAGAAGCGGATTTTTGGGCTGGCCAGTCTTGGCGGGAAGAATTAATTGACATGTTGGTTAAACCAGCAGACAATATTTTAGCGCAATTGCAGCAAAACCCGAAAATTGGCTTGGTTATTGCTGATATACCGACTTTCTTTCGCTATAATAAAATTGTTGATGCTTGGAATGAACATTTGATTGCACCTGAGATGAATACATTATGGCAAAAAATGGGAATGACCAAAGCGATTGATTTCAATGCTTTTCACACTTTTGTCATGAGTTATGGTACTTTTGTTTGGTTTAAATATGATGCCTTAAAACCGCTCTTTGATCTAAATCTGACAGATGATGATGTGCCTGAGGAACCTTTGCCGCAAAATTCTATTTTACATGCTATTGAGCGTTTACTGATCTATATTGCTTGGAATGAGCATTACGATTTTAGAATTTCTAAAAATCCAGTGGATTTAACACCCTTCATAGATAATAAACTATTGAATGAACGAGGAAATTCAGCACCGAATACCTTTGTTGATTTTAACCATATGGGAGGAATAAGAGGAGCTTTTAAATATATTTTCATTGGCCCAGCTAGAGCTGTCAAATATATCCTTAAACGTTCCTTGCAAAAAATAAAGTCATGAAACAATTGAAAAAATTATGGGATATGCTTGGAAAGCAAAAATTACTTATTTTCATTTTTATTTTTGCACTTAATATCACATTAAGAAATTATGATCTTTTAATAGGACGTAGAGCAAATTCATCTTTGTCTTTCAAAGTCATTTCGAAAAATTTTGATATTATGATAGGGCATTGGGAAGCATTGCCTAGCCATTTTAAAATTATCGGGGGAGTTTGTCTTGTTATTTATGTCCTCTCAATTTTAGGTCTGTCACTCTATGTATCTAAAAATTTAAAAAAATCATTTTTTATCAAACTGTTGTTAGGATACGGTATTTATATAGTGGTGTCTTATTTTTTGGCTGTTACCAGAGAGTTAAATAATGAAACATTTGAAATTTGGAATTTGACAAAAAATCATTTCTTTCAGCCTTATTTTTTACCGACTTTCGTTTTAATTATTGTTTGCACACTTGCTTTGAATTATCTTATAAGAGTAAAAATGAAGAGATCGCATTTGTCTCGGAAAATGACTCTACTTTTAGAGAACTTTTCTGAAACTGAATTTCTTCTAACTGGATTAATTGTTTCTTTTATTCTTAGTGATACGCTTTATGTTAAACTTTTACAGGAATCATTAAGGGCTTATTACCACAAACCTCTTGCCTATGAAAGCCTTTTATTTCTTTATACTCTGCTAACATTGATCTTGTTCAGTGTGATTGTAGAAGCTTGTTTTAACGCTTATCGTTCTATCAAATTGAATCGTCCCAATCTCTCTCTAGCCTTTGTTTCCAGTCTTTTATTTGCCACTATCTTTAACTATACTTTTCAATATGGCTTAAAAAATGATGCTGATTTATTAGGTAAGTATATTGTTCCGGGAGCGACTGCTTACCAGATATTGGTATTGACAGCAGCTGGTTTTTTCTTATACTTGATCATTAATCGCTATCTACTTGTAACTTTTCTAATTGTTATTTTAGGATCAATTGTTACTGTCGTTAATGTCCTTAAGGTAGGTATGCGTAATGAACCTCTGCTAGTGACAGATTTTGCATGGGTTACTAATATAAGATTGTTAGCACGTTCTGTTAATGCTAATATTATTTTTAGTACTCTATTAATTTTAGCTGCTTTGATTCTGTTATATTTGTTCCTTAGAAAACGTTTGCTGCAAGGAAAGATTACGGAAAATCATCGGTTAAAAGCAGGGCTTATCTCTTCTATTTGCCTTCTTGGGTTTAGTATTTTTATCATATTTAGAAATGAGAAAGGCAGCAAAATTGTAAATGGGATTCCTGTAGTATCTCAGGTTAATAATTGGGTTGATATAGGCTATCAAGGCTTTTATTCGAATGCTAGTTATAAATCTCTGATGTATGTTTGGACAAAGCAGGTAACCAAGTCTATTATGGATAAACCGTCAGATTACAGTAAAGAGCGTATTCTTAAATTAGCTAAGAAATATAATAATGTAGCTCATAAAATCAATAAGGTTCGAACAGAAAATATTTCAAATCAAACAGTTATCTATATTTTAAGTGAAAGTTTTTCGGATCCTGATCGTGTTCAAGGAGTTAGCCTTAGCCGTGATGTTATTCCTAATATTAAACAGATTAAAGAAAAAACAACTAGCGGATTGATGCATTCAGATGGTTATGGCGGCGGTACTGCCAATATGGAATTTCAATCATTAACTGGTTTGCCATACTATAATTTTAATTCTTCGGTTTCAACTCTCTATACCGAGGTTGTTCCTGATATGTCTGTTTTTCCTTCCATCAGCAATCAGTTTAAATCAAAAAATCGAGTTGTTATTCACCCATCTTCGGCTTCAAATTATTCTAGAAAATATGTTTATGATAAATTAAAATTTCCGACTTTTGTTGCTTCCAGTGGAACCAGTGACAAAATTACTCATTCTGAAAAAGTAGGACTTAATGTTAGTGATAAAACAACTTATCAGAATATTTTAGATAAGATTAATCCTTCTCAAAGTCAATTTTTCTCTGTAATGACAATGCAAAATCATGTGCCTTGGGCATCGGATGAGCCAAGTGATGTGGTTGCTACTGGTAAGGGTTATACAAAAGATGAAAATGGTTCTTTATCTAGTTATGCACGATTGCTGACCTATACAGATAAAGAAACGAAAGATTTTTTAGATCAGCTTTCGCAGTTGAAACACAAAGTAACAGTTGTTTTTTATGGGGATCATTTACCTGGTTTGTATCCTGAAAGTGCTTTTAAAAAAGATCCGGACAGCCAATATCAAACAGATTACTTTATTTGGAGTAATTATAAAACCAAGACTTTGAATCATTCTTATGTTAATTCTAGTGATTTTACAGCTGAACTTCTAGAACATACCAATTCAAAAGTTTCGCCTTATTATGCTCTATTAACAGAAGTTTTAAATAATACTACTGTTGGTCATGGAAAACTTACTAAAGAACAAAAAGAAATTGCTAACGATTTGAAACTTATACAATATGATATAACTGTAGGAAAGGGATATATCAGAGACTATAAAGGATTCTTTAACATTCGATAAATATTTCTTTATGAAAAATACTTATGAGAAATTTCAATGCTAATAATAGAAGGAGAGTATTTATGGAAAAAGTAATAAGTTTTATTAAGAATCATTACCGCCTATTGTTATTTTATTTTATTGTCAGTATTATTTTTACATTAGAGCTGATAGTATATATTAATGATGCAGGAGATCAAACGGCCTTTGCGCATGAATTAAGTAAACATGGTTTCTTTGAGTATGCCATTTATCGCTATCAAACTTGGTCAAGTAGGTTGCTTATTGAATCAGTAACGATGTTTATGTCAGGACATCATTATATCATTTTTGATCTTTCTTTATTAAGTTTAACCTTTCTCTTCTTATATGCTTTGAAGCAGATTATTCTTCCTGAAAAGGGCTATCTATATATAAATTATAGTCTTCCAATAATTTTTATCATTATTTTTCCCGGAGTGCTTTTTACGAGTGCTGGTTTAATTCCTACAGTAACGAATTACTTATTCCCTATGTTTGCCCTAGTAATTGGATGGTATTTATTAAATCAGAGAAATAACTTCTCTGTATTGTTAGCGTTTATTGCTATTAGTTTTGCTTTTATGCAAGAACAGTTCACTGTTTTAGGATTTCTTATTATAGGTTTTCTTCTTATATCAGAATTTGTTAGAAATCAAAAAATTAATATGAAATATTTAGGAGCATTTGGTGTTTCTTTATTAGGTTTCATATCAGCATTCTTTTCTCCAGGTTCTGACAGTCGTCTCTCGCAAGAGATTGCTACTTGGTATCCCAATTTTAATAAATTATCTCTAATAACGAAAATTCTAAAAGGTTATTTGGAAACAAACAGAATTCTTTTTGTAACAGCAGAATTAAATATTTTCTTTATGCTATTGCTTATAATTATTATTCTATCTCTTCTAAAAAAACAATTTTTCTCAACAGTTGCTATAAGCTTTATAGTGTATACACTCATTATAAATAAGCTAGGTATCAGTAATTTATTTACAGCAATACAAAAAATTATTGATACTCAAAATGCAAGGAAAAACCATCTTTATTTTAGTATTAAAGAAAACTTATATCCATTGATTATTTATACGGCTTTACTATTAATAATAGCTGTTGTTATCTTTTACTTATTTGAAGAAAAAATAAAGGGTTTGCTGGCCGTGATTATCTTGATCGCAGGATATGCTTCAAGGATGTTAGTCTCTTTGTCGCCAACTATTTATGCTTCTCAACTCAGAACTTATATTCCATTACTTTTTGCCGTCTTCATTGTAATTTTACTTCTTTGGAAAGAGGGGTATCCCTTACTTAAAGAAAAGGTGAAATGGCAAGAAGGAAAGTTTAATTCCAATTATTAATTTTCAAGGGGGAAAAATGAAAAAACTTTCAATAGTGATTCCTTGTTATAACGAGGGAGAAACCATTCACCCATTTTTAAAAGAAACACAAAAAGTGGAAAGACAAATGTCTGATGAGTTGCTTTTTGACTATTATTTTATTAATGATGGTTCAAGTGATAAGACTTTAACAGTTTTACGTGAAGCTGCAGCTCGGTTTAAAAATGTACATTATCTCTCTTTTTCCCGAAATTTTGGAAAAGAAGCTGCTCTTTTAGCAGGGTTGGAAGCAGCAGATGGTGATATTATTACTGTTATGGACGCTGATTTGCAGGATCCGCCAGAGCTGTTATTAGAAATGTATTCTAAATTAAAAGAAGGTTATGATGTGGTAGGTACTAGACGTGCTGACCGGAAGGGGGAGCCTTTCATTCGCTCTTTATTTGCGAAGACATTCTATTGGCTCATTAATAAAATTTCGAGTACAGAAATGGTAGATGGGGCGCGTGACTTTCGTTTAATGACACGTCAAGTAGTTGATAGTATTTTAAAATTAGGCGAAGTCAACCGATTTTCAAAGGGCCTTTTCTCTTGGGTAGGATTTGATGTCACTTATGTAGCTTATGAGAATCGAGAACGTGTTGCAGGAAAAACGTCATGGAGTTTTTGGACTCTTTTACGTTATTCTATGGATGGTTTCATTAACTTTTCTGAAGCACCGCTTAACTTGGCAACATGGACAGGGGCTATTTCGTTTTTACTTTCCATCATTAGTATTCTATTTATTATCATTCGAAAATTAACTGTTGGAGGCAGTGTTACGGGCTGGGCCAGTATGGTGTCTATTATACTTTTAATAGGTGGTTTACAACTTTTGTCACTTGGTATTATTGGAAAATACATTGCTAAAATCTTTTTGGAAACCAAGAAAAGACCAGTTTATATTGTTAAGGAGAAAGGATAGAGGCTATAGACATTTATTTAGAATCAATAACTTTATAAAACCAGAACTTAGCATTTACTAATGAGTCATGTTTAATTGTTGTTGATTCTAAATTTTGTTGCTTGATAATATTAACAGTGAGAATTTATACTATGACAGAGAAAATTGCAATATTACTTCCAGCTTACAATGAAGAGATTACTATTCAAAAAGTTATCACTGATTTTAAGCGAGTCTTACCGGAAGCTGATATTTATGTTTATGATAATAATTCTAAAGACAGAACAAATGAATTAGCTCGCCAAGCTGGTGCGATTGTTCGTTTTGAATCTCGCCAAGGAAAGGGAAATGTCGTTCGTTCAATGTTTCGTGAAATTAATGCAGATTACTATATCATGGTTGATGCAGATGATACATACCCAGCAGACGAGGTGCAAAAGCTTTTAGACCCTTTACGTTCTGGTGAAGCTGATATGACCATTGGAGATCGTCTATCTAATGGGACTTATGCTGAAGAAAATAAGCGTGGGTTTCATGGCTTCGGCAATAATTTAGTACGACTTTTAGTTAATCACCTTTACCAAGGAAATTATCAGGATATTATGACGGGATATCGTGGCTTTAATCGTCTCTTTGTTAAGAATTTTCCTGTTTTATCATCAGGATTTGAGATTGAGACTGAATTGTCAATCCATTCGCTTGACAAACGTTTTAAACTAGTCGAAGTGCCTATTACATATCATGATCGTCCCGAGGGTAGTGAGTCTAAACTGAATACCTTCTCAGATGGTTTTAAAGTACTTTGTATGATTTTTAATCTCTTTAAAGATTATAAGCCACTCATATTCTTTAGTCTTGTGACTTTATTTTTCTTTATTTTAGGTCTTATCGTAGGTGTTCCTGTTGTGACGGAATTTGCAGAGACAGGCTTTATTGCTAAAATGCCATCAGCTATTTTAGCAACAGGTTTTATGATTTTAGCAGCCTTGTCTTTTGCATTAGGTTTTATTTTAGATACTATTGTTCGTCAGAATCGTATGCAATATGAACTGAAAATTTATGACTATTATGAGCGTAATGGTCGTAAATAGTCTTTAGGGCTGGGTATTATTTGTGGCGATTATAAAATTGTTCAAATTTTTATCTAACTCAGTTTATTAGCCGCTATTTTAAATTTTTAGAATTTTATATAGATAAGAAAGAGGGAGATTGGTCTAATTGAAAAAGAATGTGACGATTAAAAAAAGTACTCTATTTTATATTATATTATGTTTTATTGGAATTTGTCGAATAGCCTTATTGAGAAGTGCTTCATGGGAGTTGGATGTTAATACGGGTTATGACGATCTACTGCAGCTTAAAAATGCTATTTCAATTGCTTCAGGAAACTGGTTGGGTAAAACTTATTCTTATATTGCAATGACTAAAAATGTAGGCTACCCTCTTTTTCTTGCTCTAACTCAACTGTTAAATATCCCTTATAGCGTACTTTATGGCTTGTTAATCAGTCTGTCTAGTTTTAGTTTTATAAAGGCCATTCAGCCTGTAGTAAAAAGTAAAAAATTACTGTTGCTTATCTTTTTTGTTATTATTTTTACGCCTATCAATCATGGTGCTTTTTATCGCATTTATCGTAATGCACTGGTTCCATGGGTTCTGTTACTCATTATATCTAGTTATATTGCTATCTTTATAAGACGTCGCGGTAAATTATCTTTGTTTTTACCGTGGACTATTTTAGCTTTCTTTTCTATCATGTATTTTTGGACATTGCGGGAAGATTCTATTTGGATTTTACCTTTTATATTAGTTGCTGCTATAACAATTATTATAACAATTGTTATTCTTTATAAAAGGGATCTACATGAAATTTTATTAAGGAGTGTCCTTGTATTATTACCTTTAGTTGGTATAGTTGTTAGTAATGTTTGGGTCTCAGCTATTAACTATAGCTATTATGGCATATGGGGCGTTAATGATCGCTCTGATACAGCTGCAGCAAAAGCTATGAGCCTCATTTATCAAATTGAAGATAATCAAACAACTGACAGTAATGTTTGGGCGTCACGAAAGGCTTTCGAATTAGCTATTAAAGCAAGTCCGAGTTTACGAACAATAGGAGATACAGTTTTATCTTCGTATGGTCTATGGGCTGGTAAAAATACTGATATTAAAGGAGACATTGCTCAATGGGCTTTTCGATTTGGAGTAGAAGAAGAGGGTTATTATCATGGTAATGGCAAAAAGACCAATGCTCTTTATAAAGCTATAGCAAATGAACTGAGGGAAGCTTTTCGAAAAGGAAAGTTAAAAAAACGCGATGGTATCTATCTCTCCACACAAACGGGTGCCTTCCATTGGAAAGATATTAGTCAATCTATAACCATGTCACTGGATCTGATGAATAAAATGTTTCATTTCTATAATACAAATTTATCATTAGGTTATATAGATTATCCTAATTTAACAGAGACTGAGCTTATTTCTTACGAAGACATGCTAAATATTTCCTTGCCTAGAACTAATGATCAATTAAGTGCAGTAGGGATCACAAAGATCTATAGTGATTATGATGTCAATTTAACTAGTCTTTCAAATCACTATCAGCAATTAAATGCTAGTATTTTTAGAAGAAGAAATTATTATATTAATTTCCAAGAAAAGCTTATCAAATGTTATCAGGCTGTATCCTATTTTATGTTTCCCTTATCTTTTCTTGCTTATTTAATCTTAATTGTTGATGGTTTTAGACATCAATTCACAGCTAATAATCTTAGTAAATTAATTATACTGTCTTCTCTATTACTAACAGGAATTTTAAATCTTTTCATCGTTAGTCTGTTTTCAAGATGGATTGATCCAAATACGGATTCTTTCATTTATGGTTTCTATGCTCCGTCAGCTTATCTGTTATTTAACCTCTTTATGTGTATGGGAGGAGTAGTACTTTTTGAAAAATTATGTTCGTCAAGAATGCTAAAAAACTTTTTGTCAACTATAGGCAATTATATGGGTAGGCACAGAGATTAACTATTATTTTACAACAATAGAGTTTGTTCAATGATTGCATCTTAGCATCACTGGCAAGCTCTATTTTATATTGAGATCAATTTGTAAAAGTCTTACTTAAGTCAAACTAAAAAACATATATAATAGATAGTTCCTTTTTCAAAATTTCACATCCTATTTTCGAATAATAAGATGTAAAAAAGAATAAAGGAGATTTCGATTGAGAATGAGAAAACTTAAAGTGGCACTTTTTGCAAGTAGTATTTTAGGAATGCTAGCTGTTAGTTCTTATACGGCAGCAGAGACAGAGGATGCTCAGGTGACGATTAGCCATTATGATGAACAGGCTGGGACTTTTGATGTTAACGCTGTACAGGCAGCTAATGGAAAAACTATTCAATCGATAGATATTGCGATTTGGTCTGAAGAAAATGGACAGGATGATTTGAAGTGGTATCATGCCAGTAATGATGGCAGCAATCAATTGACAGTTCATTTTAATGCTGAGAATCATGGCAGTAAGGTAGGTTCTTATATTACGCATGCTTATGTTACCTATACAGATGGTAATCGAGTCGGGGTTGATTTGGGAAAACGAAAATTATCCTTATCTGCACCGCAATTATCCTTAAAACAAGGCGGCCTTCAACTATTTTCTAAGCTGAAACCTAGTGCAGCGGATCAACTTTTTTCAGCGGTTTGGTCGGCTGAGAATGGTCAAGATGATCTTCATTGGTACACAGCAGATGCTGACGGGAATACTTTGGCTGGCTATGCTAATCATAAAGGTTATGGAACTTACCATGTTCATACTTACCTTAAGCAAAATGGTAAGATGATACCAATTAGTGCTCAAGATGTTGATGTTCCTAAACCGAAAGTCAAGACCCAGATTAATAAAATAAATGATACTAGTTATGATGTTGTTGTTAATAATGTTCCCCCTTATATCAGTTCAGTAGCCATTCCTGTGTGGAGTGAACAAAATGGCCAAGATGATTTGAAATGGTATCAGGCAACAAAAGTGGCTGATGGTATATTTAAAACAACTGTTTATTTAAAGGCACATCGTTTTGAATTAGGCAGCTATCAAGTTCATATTTATGGCGATAGTCAATTAAGCAAGAAACTGGATGGTTTAGGAAGCGCTCATTTTAATGTTCCGTCCATTATTAACTATGAAGATCCTCAGGTAACTATTGATCATTATAATATTAACAAAGGAACGTTTGATGTCACTGTAGCTGAAACAGTTAATTCAAAAGCGATACAGTCAATCAGTGCTGCTGTTTGGTCTGATGCTAATCAGGCTAATCTTTATTGGTATGAAGCTAAACAGCTAGCAAATGGAAGGGCTACAATTACTGCTGATGTTCAAAAGCATGGCAATCAAACAGGAAGCTATAATGTCCATGTTTATGTTCATTATAATGATGGCACGACTAGCGGACATGTTTTGGCTAATCAGCAGCTCAATCAGATTGTTCATTATCAGCCTTCTGTAGTAAGGATAACAGCCTATATGAATGAAAAAAATACTTATCCAGTTGGTCAGTGTACTTGGGGAGTGAAAGAATTGGCTCCTTGGATACCTAATTGGCTTGGCAATGGCGGGCAGTGGGCAAGTACTGCAGCTGTTAAAGGATTCAAAATAGGAACTGTTCCTAAAGTTGGTGCTATTGCTTGTTGGAGTGATGATGGTTATGGCCATGTCGCTTACGTCACCCACGTTGAGAGTAATAACCGTATTCAGGTGAAAGAAGCTAATTATAAGAATCAACAATATATTTCCAATTTTCGCGGATGGTTTGATCCCACGGCTTCCTACTGGGGAAGATTAACTTATATTTATCCTGACTAAGAGAACAAATCTAAGATGTGCGTTTGTGCATAGTAATTGTTGTCAGTTATATCTTGCTTTTTAAGATTCGATTTTCTATAATGAAAGTCGTAAGAGTAATCTTAGAGGAGGTATCAAAATGGAAGCGTACACTTTAATAAACGGCGTTCATATTCCTAAAATTGGTTTTGGAACTTGGAAATTGGCTGATGGGGATGAAGCTTATAAAAGCATTAGTTATGCTCTTGAGGTTGGCTATAGACATATTGATACAGCGCAGTATTATGGCAATGAAATGAGTGTCGGTCGTGCCATTGCTGATAGTCCTATAAAGAGAAAAGAGCTTTTTATAACAACTAAAATTTGGAATGATAAGCATAGCTACGATGAGGCAAAACAATCTGTTGAAGAATCTCTCGCTAAGTTAAAACTTAATTATCTGGATTTGTTGCTTATTCATTGGCCTAATCCTATAGCCTTGCGTGAAAATGATGCATGGAAGACAAGAAACGCTGACGTTTGGCGGGCAATGGAAGATTTATATCAGGCAGGGAAAGTCCGTGCTATCGGTGTCTCTAATTTTATGATTCATCATTTGGAGCCCTTGCTTGAAGTGGCTACTGTCAAGCCAATGGTCAATCAGGTTCTGTTGGCTCCCGGTTGTTCACAGGAGAATCTGGTTGCTTTCTGCAGACAAAATGAGATGCTCTTGGAAGCTTACAGTCCTCTAGGTACAGGAAGTATTTTCGATAATCAAACGGCTCAAGATTTAGCAAATAAGTATAATAAAACAGTAGCGCAAATTGCTTTACGTTGGTCATTGCAAAAGGGATTCTTACCTCTGCCTAAATCAGCAACACCTAAGAATATCCTATCGAATCTTGCTATTTTTGATTTTGATTTGACTGAAGACGATATCTTAAAGCTTGATAAAATTGAAAATGTCAAATCACAGGGCAATCCTGATGAAACTGCCTTTTAAGAAAACAGAACAGGCTTACCTTCTTGCTGAGCAATAGGTTAGCTTGCTCTGTTTTTCTTTCAGATTAAAAAATTGTCAGTCCAGATGTTTTGTGATAAAGTAAATTTATGTTTAATACAAGGAGTCTTTATTTTTATGACTAAACAATATGATTATATCGTTATTGGTGGTGGTTCAGGCGGGATTGCCTCTGCTAACCGTGCGGCTATGCATGGTGCTAAGGTGATTCTATTTGAAGGCAAGGAAGTCGGTGGAACCTGTGTTAATGTTGGCTGTGTCCCTAAGAAAGTCATGTGGTATGGATCTCAGGTAGCAGAAACTATTAACAATTATGCAGCTGACTATGGTTTTGATGTCACAACTCAGACCTTTCATTTCGATGTCTTGAAGCAAAATCGTCAGGCTTATATTGATCGTATCCATGATTCTTATGAACGTGGTTTTGATAGCAATGGTGTTGAACGTGTTTATGGCTATGCTACTTTTGTAGATGCTCATACAGTAGAAGTGGCTGGGGAACATTATACTGCACCGCATATTTTGATTGCGACGGGTGGTCATGCCTTACTGCCGGATATTCCTGGTAGTGAGTATGGTATTACTTCAGATGGCTTCTTTGAATTAGATGCCGTTCCTAAACGAACAGCAGTTGTTGGTGCTGGTTATATTGCTGTGGAAATTTCAGGTGTTCTGCATGCTCTTGGCAGTGAGACCCATCTTTTTGTCCGTCGGGATCGTCCCCTTCGCAAATTTGATAAGGAAATTGTTGGCACACTTGTGGACGAAATGAAAAAAGATGGCCCTCAGCTTCATACTTTTTCAGTCCCTAAAGAAGTGATTAAAAATACTGATGATAGTTTAACACTTATTTTAGAAAATGGTGAAGAGTATACTGTTGATACCTTGATTTGGGCAATTGGCCGTGCTGCCAATACAAAAGGCTTTAATCTGGAAGTGACTGGTGTCGCTCTAGATAGTAAAGGTTTTATTGCGACTGATGCATTTGAAAATACTAATGTTGAAGGTCTTTATGCTCTTGGAGATGTCAATGGGAAATTGGAATTAACACCAGTTGCTGTAAAGGCTGGTCGTCAACTGTCTGAACGTCTCTTTAACCATAAGCCTGAGGCTAAGATGGATTATAAGGATGTTGCTACCGTTATTTTCAGCCATCCAGTTATTGGTTCAATCGGTCTATCTGAAGAGGCAGCTTTAGATCAGTATGGTGAAGAAAATGTCACCATTTATCGTTCAACTTTTACTTCAATGTATACGGCAGTAACCAGTCACCGTCAAGTCTGCAAAATGAAGTTGGTAACAGTAGGTGAGGATGAAAAGATTGTTGGTCTACATGGTATTGGTTATGGTGTTGATGAGATGATTCAAGGTTTTGCGGTTGCTATCAAAATGGGAGCAACTAAGGCTGATTTTGACAATACCGTTGCCATTCACCCAACAGGCTCAGAAGAGTTTGTCACTATGCGCTGATATATATAAGACAAGGTTCATTGGAGTCTTGTCTTTTCGATAAGGTGATTACGAACTTGGGAAATGAAGTAGAAAGATCCTGTTACAACATAAAGATGATCTGAATGGGCTATTGCCTGAGTTATCCAATTTTTCCAATTGTCAACTCTTGGATAGCTAAGTGGGTAATTTTCTAAAGGCAGGGCTTCAAAAAAATCAAAGCTCGTAACACTAAGATCAAATTCGGCTAATTGTGCCAACATTTTTTCGATTGGTTTACGTTTGAGCCCGGCAAAGAGAATATGAATGGTTTTATCTCTAAAGTTGTCTTTTAGCATTTGGATGAGCTTTGTAATAGCATCTACATTGTGGGCGCCATCAAGTAGCAAATTAGCTTGTAATAATTCACAGCGTCCGGGCCAGATGGTGGATTGAAGACCAGTCCTTATTGTTTTGGAGTTAATATTTGGGAATACCTTAGCTAGAATTAAACTCGTCATAATGGCAAGACTGGCATTAGCTTTTTGATGTCGGCCTAGCATTTTTAGTTGAATAGCTGATATCAAAAAGTTTTGATAAGTAAAGTCAAAAGCTTTGCCATTTTCTTTAAAAGAAAAGTCTTTATTGCATTCAAAAGTTGGGCAGCCTAATAATTGGGGTTGTTTATAAAACACTTGTTTAACTGCAGAAGTCATTTGACCAAAAATAAAGGGGACCTTTTCATCTAAGACTCCTACCTTTTGCTGGGCGATTTGTGCTAAACTATTGCCCAGTTTTTCTTGGTGATCAAAACTTATTGAAGGACAGACAACCGCCAGTGCCTTGAAAACGTTTGTTGAGTCCTTAAGTCCGCCGATTCCTGCTTCAATGATGGCAATGTCTACAGGATTGATTTGGGCAAAATAGGTAAACATAAGAAGTGTGACGAGTTCAAATTCAGTAACCTTTTCATATTGGGTTTCAATGGTTACCGATTCAACAATGGGTTTGACAAGCGAAACGACCTTATTTAAGTCCTGAACAGAAATTTCCTGACCGTCAATGGCAATACGTTCGTTAAAGCGAGTAATATAAGGAGAAGTAAAAGTTCCTGTCTTGTAACCTGATGCTGTCAGAATATGTTGTAAATAGCTACATGTAGATCCTTTACCATTGGTGCCAACAATGTGAATAGCAGGAAATTTAGTTTGTGGCTTGTCCAATTTTTCCAGCATCCAATGCATACGTCTTAAATCAGCTTGTCGTCCTCTAGCTTTGAAAGAATGAATCCAATTGAGCATTTCTGTTTTATTCATTGTTTGTCCCTTGATACAATAGTGTCATCATTATAGCATATCTGAAAGTATTCAGAAAAGAAAATTTAAAAAGATAGTGAGGCAAAGTCAGTCAATCGGAATGAATTGGCGATTCGAGGTTGTCATTTTGTTTTCTGCCAAGTGGATTAAGTAAGTTCCAACAGTTTCCCAAATTATTACCTCGATAACTTACAGAGCAAGAGATACCTAAACAGTCCAATGGATTGTTTAGGTAGGTGTTGAGTTTGAAAAATAAGGGGTGATAATTCCATCAACCACTGCGCTAAGCTAACACTATACAATAAAAAGGTTAGGACACTTTTGTCTCAACCTTTTTAAAATTATTGACCAGCATTAGCATTGTTTTGATTTTGCTGATTATTTGCCTGTGATTGGCTATTGTCTTGATTTTGATTAGCCGAATTGCTGTTACTGTCATTTGCTGTTGTTGCAGTTTGATTTTGATTTGATTCTGCAGAATTGTTATTGTTATTGCTGTCATTTTCGGCTTGAGAATTACCAGCATTGTTGTTACTATTTGAGTCATCCACTTCTTTTTCTTTGATAATAGTGGTTTTAGATGTAGAATCCTTTTTATCATTGTGTGAACTATTGCGATAGTTATTAATAGTAATCAAAGCGGTAATAATCCCTAAGATACCAGCGATAATAGCAACAGTTTTTTGCAATGCTGAAAAGCCTGTTTTGATATGTTCAGTCGGACGTTTTCGACTTGTCCCCTTTGTTTTTTAGTGGGTTGTTGACGACGAGAATAATTATTTGCCATGTTTCCTCCTTTGATAATATTATACGCTTTTTCCCTAAAAAAGCCATAAAAATAATGCCATTCTCCAAAGAAGTTTTATGAAATATGGTATAATGTTGCTATTGTATTAAAAAGGTGATAAAGATGATTTATTTTGATAATTCAGCGACAACACTTCCTTATCCAGAAGTAATCAAGACCTATGAAGAGGTGGCAACTAAAATTTTTGGCAATCCTTCCAGCTTGCATCAGTTAGGCAGTCAGTCAAGCAGGATTTTGCAGGCATCTCGGCAGCAGATTGCAGAGCTTTTAGGAAAAAGGACAGATGAAGTCTTCTTTACTTCAGGCGGTACAGAAGGAGATAACTGGGTCATTAAAGGTCTGGCCTTTGAAAAGCAGCGCTACGGTAAACATATTATTGTATCTGACATTGAACATCCAGCAGTGAAAGAATCTGCTAAATGGTTGCAAACTCAGGGCTTTGAGGTTGATTTTGCCCCTGTTGATAAAAAGGGATTTGTCAAAGTTGATGTCTTAGAAGAATTATTGCGGCCTGATACTATTTTAGTTTCTATCATGGCCGTTAATAATGAGATTGGTTCTGTTCAACCGATTAAAGCAATTTCAAAGCTTTTAGCTGATAAGGCTAGTATTTCTTTTCATGTAGATGCTGTGCAGGCAATTGGCAAGATAGCAACGGACGCTTACTTGACTGATCGTGTGGATTTTGCGACTTTTTCTGGTCATAAATTTCATTCTGTTCGTGGCGTTGGCTTTATTTATAAGAAAATTGGGAAGAAGATCTCTCCTCTTTTGAACGGTGGCGGTCAAGAATTGGGCTTTCGAAGCACCACTGAAAATGTTGCGGGGATTGCGGCAACGGCCAAAGCCTTGAGAATCGTTCTTGATAAAGCCAAAATAGGACAGAAGAAGCTTTCAGCTATGAAAAAAGTTCTTTTTGACAGCTTGTCGCATTATGATGATGCCATTCTTTTTTCAGAATTGGCGCATTTTGCTCCTAATATTCTGACTTTTGGTATCAAGGGAGTGCGTGGTGAGGTATTGGTTCACGCCTTTGAAGAACATGATATTTACATTTCAACGACATCATCTTGTTCCTCCAAGGCTGGTAAACCTGCAGGAACCCTCATTTCAATGGGGATTCCCAGCAGGCTTGCACAGACAGCTGTCCGTATTAGTCTTGATGAGGATAATGACATGAGTCAGGTGGAGCAATTTTTAACCATTTTCAAACAAATTTATGAAAAAACAAAAAAAGTAAGGTAAGAAAGGAAGGTCATAAAATCTGAGAAATTTAGAAAAAAGATGAAGACTTTATCAGTTAGATAAATGCCTTCAATTTTCTCTGTTCTAGTTATTAATGGCTCTTATATTTTAATTATGCAGTATTCAGAAATTATGGTGCGTTATGGCGAATTGTCAACGAAAGGTAAAAATCGCATGCGCTTTATCAACCAATTGAAGCGCAATATGAAACATGTTTTGTCCATTTATCCCCAAGTCAGTATTCGTGCGGATCGCGATCGTGCCCATATCTATCTTAATGGAGCAAACTATGTTCTTGTAGCAGAATCCCTCAAACAAATTTTTGGGATTCAAGCCTTCTCTCCTTCCTATAAGATTGAAAAAAACGTCCCTGCTTTAGAAAAGGCTGTTCAAGCAATTATGATGGAACTTTATCATGAAGGTCTGACTTTTAAAATTTCAAGCAAAAGAAGTGATCATCAGTTTGAATTAGACAGTCGTGAACTTAATCAGGTTTTAGGCAGTGCAGTTTTTGCTGTTCTGCCTGATATCAAAGCGCAGATGAAGCATCCAGATGTCAATTTGAAAGTAGAGATTCGTGAGGAAGCAGCTTATCTTTCTTATGAAAATATTAAAGGAGCGGGTGGTTTGCCGGTTGGGACAGCTGGTAAAGGTATGCTGATGCTGTCAGGAGGAATTGATTCACCAGTGGCGGGCTATCTTGCTCTAAAAAGAGGCGTTAATATTGAAGCGGTCCATTTTGCCAGTCCGCCTTATACTAGTCCCGGTGCTCTGAAAAAAGCACAGGATTTGACACGTAAATTGACTAAATTTGGCGGCAGTATTCAATTTATTGAAGTGCCTTTTACAGAAATTCAGGAAGAAATTAAGGCAAAAGCTCCTGAAGCCTACCTGATGACCTTAACTCGGCGTTTCATGATGCGAATTACCGATCGAATTCGAGAAAAGCGCAGTGGTTTAGTCATTATCAATGGTGAGAGTCTGGGACAGGTTGCCAGTCAGACATTAGAGTCCATGCAAGCTATCAATGCTGTTACGACAACACCTGTTATTAGACCTGTGATCACCATGGATAAATTGGAAATTATTGATATTGCTGAGAAAATTGATACTTTTGCTATTTCGATTCAACCCTTTGAAGATTGTTGCACTATTTTTGCACCGGATCGGCCTAAAACCAATCCTAAAATCAAAAATGCCGAGCAATATGAGGCACGTATGGATGTCGAAAACCTGGTAGAACGTGCTGTGGCAGGCATTATGATTACAGAAATTACACCGGAAGCAGAGAACGACGAAGTGGATGAGCTGATTGAGGGGTTGTTGTAAGCAATAGAGAAAGTGATTTTCATGTCTGCTATTTTGCTTCTTTTTTTGGCTCATTTTAGTCAAAATGCTTTGTCGCGTACAGCTTATTTTGTACAGTTGAGAGAAAAGAAAAAATTGCTTATATGATATTTACCAGCTGAGTAATCTGGCCTTGTTCTTTGCTTTCTTTATTTCTGAAATATTTCGAAAAAATTTCTTCATGCGATTGGCGTGGCAGGAAATGAAAAAAACTTGTCAAAGTATAGGAAAAATGCTATACTGTAAAAGTTGACTATATGCACATCCTGTGCAACCGCACGAAAATCGCTTTTAAGCAGCTTTCGCAGCTCACGATTTAGGCGAGTCTTCACGGAGGAATTTCCTCAAGCAAAATCTTATAGGAGGTGCATCATGAGCACATACGCAATCATCAAAACTGGTGGAAAACAAGTTAAAGTTGAAGTCGATCAAGCAATCTATGTTGAAAAACTTGATGTTGAAGCTGGAGCAGAAGTAACATTTGATCAAGTTGTTCTTGTCGGTGGTGACAAAACTGTTGTTGGTACTCCAATTGTTAAAGGAGCTACTGTTGTTGGAACTGTTGAAAAACAAGGCAAACAAAAGAAAGTTGTTACTTACAAGTACAAACCTAAAAAAGGCAGTCACCGTAAACAAGGTCACCGTCAGCCTTATACCAAAGTTGTTATCAAAGCTATTAACGCTTAAGATAAACTGATATGATTCAAGCAACATTTATTCGCCGCAAAGGCATATTGGAAAGCGTTGAGCTGACTGGTCATGCTGGATCTGGTGAGTATGGCTTTGATATCGTATGCGCAGCTGTTTCAACTTTATCAATAAATTTGGTTAATGCTTTGGAAGTTTTAGCAGACTGTACAGTTAGTTTACAAATGAATGAGTTTGATGGCGGTTATATGAAGATTGATTTATCGTATATAACCAATAAATCAGATGAGAAAGTTCAATTGTTATTTGAAGCTTTTCTTCTAGGAATAACTAATCTTGCTGAAAATTCTCCGGAATTTGTAACAGCTAAGATAATGACCCAATAATTTAAGAGAGGACACAACATTATGTTAAAAATGAATCTTGCTAATTTGCAACTTTTCGCCCACAAAAAAGGTGGCGGTTCTACATCTAACGGACGTGATTCAGAAAGCAAACGTCTTGGTGCTAAGGCAGCTGATGGACAAACTGTTACAGGTGGTTCAATCCTTTACCGTCAACGCGGAACACATATCTACCCAGGTGCTAACGTAGGTCGCGGTGGAGATGATACCCTTTTTGCTAAAGTTGAAGGTGTTGTTCGTTTCGAACGTAAAGGTCGCGATAAAAAACAAGTATCTGTTTATCCAATCGCAAAATAAAAGTTAATACTTTTTGAGTATAAGAAAGCTTTTGAAGTTTTTCTTACAAGGAATAGAATAAGAAAAGTCTGTATTTTATAGGCTTCAGTCTAAAGGGAGTTGAAAAAATCATTTTCACTCCTTTTCTTTTTAGTTGTGGAAATCTTCTTGTAATTCCATTTTTGAATCTGGAGGTGAAGATTATCTGATCATCTTGTTTCATTTAATAGGTTTTCCTTTTAAGGTAGATAGATAATGTTCGTCAATTATCAATCAATCGTAAACGATTATTTTTAACCGTATGCTATAATGGTTAATAATCAATAGAAAAGAGGTTCTTTATGCCAGTTAACCAGTACCAGCAAGAAGTTGGAAAAACCTTGGAACATTTTGCAGTTGGCCAAATGCCTGATGTGAAGCTTTTAGAGGGTCGCTATTGCAGTGTGGAACATATTGATACCAGAAAACATCTAAATGACATTATTGATTTCTATTGGAAGAATGCAGTTCCGTCTGATTGGACCTACATGTTTGATCAGCCTTTTGAAACTGCTGAAGCTGTTCAAGAACGTCTCCAAGATTATGAAAAATCTAAAAATCCTTATTTTTTTGCCATTCGTGACAAAGAAACAGATAAAGTCTTAGGTACTTTTTCGCTTATGCGCATTGATCCTAAAAATCGTGTGCTTGAGATGGGGCGTGTCATTTATGCACCTGCCTTGCAGAAAACATCTGCTGCAACAGAAGCACAATACTTGGTTATGAATTATGTTTTTGAGGATCTGGGTTATCGCCGTTATGAATGGAAGTGCGATCATCTAAATCAGTCTTCTGGCAATGCTGCTAAGCGACTTGGCTTTACTTATGAAGGAACTTTCCGTAATCATGTCGTTTATAAGGGACGAACACGTAATACGGACTGGTTTTCTGTTATCGACCAAGACTGGCCTACACTGAAAAAGCGGTTTGAAAACTGGCTATCACCGAAGAATTTTGATGATAATGGTCAGCAAATAAAAGCATTGAAGGATTGTTAAATGGAATTTTGTCAGCATTGTGGGACACAATTAGTAGAAAAAATGTTAGAACACGAAGGGCAAGTACCTTACTGTAAAAATTGTCAGTCTTTTCGTTTTCCTCAGCATGATCTTGCAGTATCAATGATTGTCTATGATGAGCAAATGCAAAAGATTCTTCTGATTCAGCAGTACCATATGAGACAGTATATCTTAGTAGCAGGTTATGTTAATAAAGGCGAAAAATTAGAAGAGGCTGTCAAACGCGAGGTGTTAGAAGAGACTGGTTTGACAGTTGAGATAATAGCTTTTAATGCCAGCTCTTTTTATGAAAAAAATCAAGTTTTAATGGTGAACTTTGTCTGCCGTGCCAAGAAAGCCAGCGATTTAAAACTGAACCATGAAGTGGAAGCAGCTAACTGGTTTCATCCTGACCAAGCCAAGGAAGCTATTCTATCTCCTAGTCTAGCAAAGAATTTTCTTCTAAATTGGTTGGATAAAAAAGTTCATTAAACAAGTCAATAGTGCATTTTAACTATTCTAATTGGCTTCCTTTTAGGAAACTTTATCGGTCAAAGATTATTGACTAAGCACCAGCAGGAATGGGCAAGGAATTCTCTCCCCCCTTGTTTTGGCTTGCAAGAAATAATCAAGAATAAAAAGGAAGACTTTTTCTTCAATCTGAATCACGCGCAATGTGTGATTTTTTTGTATAATAGAAAGAGCAATTTAAAAAGAAAGTAATCATATGAATATTCAACAATTACGTTATGTGGTGGCTATTGCCAACAGCGGTACCTTTCGCGAAGCCGCTGCTAAGCTTTTTGTCAGTCAGCCCAGTTTGTCAGTCGCTGTCAAGGATCTGGAGCAAGAACTCGGTTTTCAAATTTTTACTCGAACAACAACAGGTGCAGTTTTAACTAGTCAAGGATTGGTTTTTTACGAAAAATCATTAGAAGTGGTTAAAAGTTTTGATTCTTTTGAGAAGCGTTATGCCCAGTCTGATAGTGAAAAAAATCAATTTTCCGTTGCCAGTCAGCACTATGATTTCTTACCGCCTTTGCTGACTGCCTTTTCCAAACAGTATCCCAAATATAAAGATTTTCGGATTTTTGAAACGACAACTGCTCAGATTTTGGATGAAGTTGCCCAAGGACACAGTGAAATCGGCATTATCTATATGAATCAGCAAAACCGTAAGGGTATTTTGCAAAAAATGGATAAGTTGGGGCTTGAATTTGTAGAGATGATTTCTTTTCAAACACATATTTATCTGCGTCAGGATCATCCTCTGGCAGAAAAAGAACGATTGACTATGGATGATTTAACTGGACTGGAAACGGTACGCTTTACTCAAGAAAAAGATGAGTACCTTTATTATTCAGAGAATTTGGTAGATACCAGCGAAAGTTCCCTCATTTACAATGTGACTGACCGAGCAACTCTAAATGGCATTTTAGAGCGCACAGATGCCTATGCGACTGGGTCTGGTTTTTTGGATAGTTGCAGTGTTAATGGTATTACGGTCATTCCTTTGGATGATAAATTGGACAATCGCATGGTTTATGTCAGACGCAATAGTACAAACTTATCAACATGTGCTCTCAAATTTATCAATGTCATGTTCAATTATTTTGAAACTTATAAACCTTAGGAGATTTTATGCGAAAAATAGTATTAGCTGTAACAGCACTGTTTTTGGTTGCCTTAGATCAACTAAGTAAGTTTCTTGTTGTCAAATATATTCACTTAGGAGCAATCGTTGACTTTATTCCTAATCTTGTCAGCCTAACTTATTTGCGAAATACAGGAGCAGCTTTCTCTATTTTAGAGAATCAGCAGTGGCTGTTTACGGTGACAACTCTTCTTGTTTTAGGGGCAGCTCTGTATTATTTAATTAAACGGATTCAGTCCGATAATTTTTGGTTATTGGTAAGTTTACTGTTAATTATTTCTGGTGGTTTAGGAAATTTCATTGACCGTCTGCGTTTAGGCTATGTGGTTGATATGATTCATCTTGACTTTGTTGATTTTGCCATCTTTAATGTAGCAGATTCTTATTTAAGTATTGGTGTGGCACTCTTAATCATTGCCTTATGGAAAGAAGAAAAAAATGGAAATTGAAATAAAAGAAGCAGGAGTGCGTTTAGATAAGGCCTTGGCTGATTTGACAGATTTGTCCCGTTCTCAGGCGAGTGAGCAAATTAAAGCTGGTCTTGTTTTAGTGAATGGCAAAAAGCAAAAAGCAAAATATGCTGTTAAAGAGGGAGATATCATTCATTATGAACGTTCTCAAGAAGAAGTCTTAGACTGTGAGGCTCAGAATATTCCCCTTGAAATTGTCTATGAAGATGAGGATGTTGCTGTTGTAAATAAACCACAAGGAATGGTTGTTCATCCCTCGGTAGGACATCCTTCAGGAACTTTGGTCAATGCTCTGCTTTTTCATATAAAAGATCTCTCATCCATAAATGGTGTCATCAGACCAGGTATTGTCCATCGGATTGATAAAGATACTTCAGGCCTACTGATGATTGCTAAAAATGATCAAGCACATCAGGCTTTGGCGAAGGAACTGAAAGAAAAAAAGTCACTGCGTCAGTATATAGCCCTTGTACATGGCAACTTGCCAAATGACCGTGGTGTTATTGAGGCACCGATTGGCCGTAGTGAGAAGGACCGTAAGAAACAGACAGTGACTGCCAAAGGAAAACCTGCGGTGACACATTTTAAAGTTTTAGAACGTTTTGGCCAGTATAGTTTGGTGGAGCTCACGTTAGAAACAGGCAGGACGCATCAAATTCGGGTTCATATGGCCTATATTGGTCACCCAGTTGCTGGAGATCCTCTCTATGCTCCCAAGAAAACATTGAAGGGCCAAGGCCAGTTTTTACATGCTAAAACCTTAGGATTTACGCATCCTAAAACCGGTGAATTGATGCAATTTACTACTGAAATACCAGCTATTTTTCAGGAGACATTAGACCATTTGCATCATTTATAAGTGTTAGATTAATAGGCTGTTTGGCTTTTGATATTTAGCAATTTATGAAATGATCCGCAGATTCTTATAACTGTGCTGGTAATTTTTTCTAAGCTTTTTTGATTTTACAATTTATTTCAGTATATTTTCTTAGTTTTTGCTACAATAAATTTATGAAGAATTCAAATCTTTTGAAGACAGAAAGAAAATTGAAATATGTCCGCATGTTTTTGCGCATTATTACTTGGCTGGTAATCTTAGCGACTATTCTTTTAACTGTCTACCTTTATCAAAAAGGTTACTTGACAGATGTCAAAAAATTGCGGGCTGTTATGCATCGTTATGGTAATTGGAGTCCTCTGATTTTTGTGTTATTGCAGATTATTCAAGTAGCTATTCCAATTTTACCGGGCGGTGTTTCAACTTTGGCAGGTGTTGTTATTTTTGGACCTTTTTTGGGCTTTATCTGGAATTATATTGGTATTTGTATCGGTTCTGTTTTGGGATTTCATATTGCCAGACGGTTTGGCCGTCCAGCTTTGGAGACATTTTTTAGCCCCAAGGCACTGGCTAGTTATGAACATTGGACAAATTCTGACAGTAAATTTGCTAAATATTTTGCTTGGGCTATCTTTTTGCCAATTGCCCCGGATGACTTGCTTTGTTATTTAGCAGGAACAACCAGTATGACCTATAGACAATTTACTTTAATTATTTTGCTTGGCAAACCAGCTTCAATTCTTGCCTATAGTTTGGGCTTGACGACTGTCCTGTCTAAATTATTTGGTATTGGATAATTATTTACTTTAGAGTATGTTTTTAAATCTAGAAAAAATGCACATAGCTAGAAAACAGTTACATGCATTCAGACTGAAGACAAACTTATTTTTCAACATAAAAAATTTTTAAGCTCTGCAGATTTCGTGATTATTTCTTTTTATTGGTGAGCAAAGCGATCATCAAACGAGATTTTCCGCTGTGATAAAAGTTCCTGAAACTTTAATGTTTCAGGAACTCGGAAGATTGGAGACCTTGGGATCAAATCTTAATTGAACACGGGCTGCGGACGGCAGCAAAAAGATAAACATACCCTAGACGCAAGCGTCGTCGGCTAGTTTCCTATTTTGCTCTTGTCCGCTTAACGCCCTTTGTATCTTGGTTTAACTGAACACGGGCTGCGGATTGTGGCAAAAAGATGAGTCCTCCTAGAATCTTAATGATTCCGCGTCGTACTCCCTATTTTGCCTTTATCCGCTTAACGCCCTTTGTATCTTGATTTAACTGAACACGGGCCGCGGATTGTGGCAAAAAGATGAGTCCTCCTAGAATCTTAATAATTCCGCGTCGTACTCCCTATTTTGCCTTTATCCGCTTAACGCCCTTTGTATCTTGGTTTAGGTTGGGACATAAGGAAACGAAAGTTTCCTCATCGCTACCGTCCGTATCACCTAAGGAAAGTCTCAAAAGAAGACTTTTTCTACATTCTCACATGCATTTTCTTCATGCGTACGGCGTGGAAAAAATGGTCGGCTCTTGAAAAATATAGGCAGTATGTTATAATAATAAAAATGAATATTCCTTTAACACTGTCCCGTGAGGCAGGCAAGGAGTAACAAAGAAAAAAGTGCCGAGAAACTGTACTTATATTTTGTGAAATCTCCTTGTATGAGGGGATTTTTTCTTATTCTTTACATTTACAGAAAGGCATTCTATGAAAACGAAAGAAATTGTTGACGGTGTCACCATGAAGCGTGCCATCACACGTATGACTTATGAGATTATTGAGAGAAATAAGAATCTTGATAATATTGTTCTGGCTGGTATTAAGACACGTGGTGTCTTCATTGCTCGTCGTATTCAGGAACGTTTCAAGCAAATTGAAGGTTTAGATATTCCACTTGGAGAACTTGATACCAAATCTTTCCGAGATGATGTCAAGGTCGAAGAAAATACAACTGAGATGCCTGTAGATATTACCAACCGTGATGTGATTTTGGTAGATGATGTTCTTTATACTGGTCGTACCATTCGTGCTGCTATTGATAATGTTGTCAGCCTTGGTCGTCCAGCTCGTGTCAGTTTAGCAGTTTTGGTTGATAGAGGTCACCGTGAATTGCCTATTCGTGCGGATTATGTTGGCAAAAATATTCCAACCAGCAGTTCAGAAGAAATTGTTGTTAATATGGTAGAAATTGATGATAAGGACAATGTTTTATTACTTGCTAAAGAGGATAGTCTATGAGTCAAGAATTGAAGCTTGATGTTCAAGAACGGCCTCGTTTTGGTATGTTGTTGGGCTTATCTTTTCAACACCTTTTTGCCATGTTTGGTTCGACTGTTTTAGTTCCAATCTTAGTTGGCATTGACCCAGCTGTTGCTCTCTTGTCATGTGGTCTAGGAACACTTGTTCATTTGAGTGTAACCAAGTATAAAATTCCTGCTTATATGGGATCTAGTTTTGCCTATATTGGTGCTATGCAAACGTTAATGAAGACAGATGGTATTGCAGCAGTAGCTCAAGGAGCCATTACTGGTGGTTTGGTTTACTTCATTGTTGCTTTGGTGATTAAATGGATTGGCAATTCTTGGATTAATAGAATATTGCCGCCAGTGGTAGTCGGCCCCATTGTTATGGTGATTGGTCTTAGTCTGGCAAGCAGTGCCGTTAGTGATGTCATGACCAAAGATGGTCATTATCATCTGACTTATGTGTTTATCGGTTTGATAACGCTGTTTGCTGTCGTCTTATTTAATGTTTATGGCAAGGGGATGTTTGGTTTAATGCCGATTCTCTTTGGTCTGATTTTTGGTTATTTATTTGCCCTTCTTATTGGGCTTTTAACAGGTCAAGAAATTGTTCATTTTACAGGTGTCTTTAAAGCTTCTTGGATACAAATTCCTACTATTCATCTTCCTATTTTGAATGATGGTTTTAAGCTTTATCCATCAGCTATTTTAACCATGGCACCGATTGCTTTTGTAACTATGACAGAACACTTTGGTCATATCATGGTACTCAATAGTTTAACCGGGCGTGACTTTTTCAAGGAACCAGGACTTGATAAAACTTTGACTGGTGATGGGTTAGCTCAGGTTGTAGCTGGTATTTTGGGAGCACCTCCTGTAACGTCTTATGGTGAAAATATTGGTGTCATGGCCCTTAATAAAATTTTCTCTGTTTATGTTATTGCTGGTGCAGCTCTGCTTGCTGTCTTGATGAGTTTTATTGGTAAAATATCGGCTTTGTTACAGTCCATTCCGACTCCAGTTATTGGCGGTATATCAATTGCTCTCTTTGGTGTGATTGCTTCTAGCGGTCTGAAAATTCTCATTGAGGACAAGACAGACTTTGATAATAAGAAAAATCTGCTGATTGCTAGTATCATCTTAGTTTCTGGTATTGGTGGTTTGACATTACAGATTCAGGGTTTACAGATTACAGGTGTCGCTTTTTCAACCTTACTTGGTATAATTCTTTATCAAATTCTCCCAGAAAAGGACTGATAATATGGTAGTTACAGATGGTGTCGTATCACTAAAGCATTTGGTTAGTATGGAAATCTTGTCCAATGAAGAAGTGCTTGGTTTAATTAAAAGAGGGCTAGCCTTCAAAGAAAAGAAAGTGACTTTTTCATTGGATAGGCAATATTTTGCAGCAAACTTATTCTTTGAATCATCAACACGGACACATAAATCTTTTGAGGTTGCAGAGAAAAAATTAGGACTGGATGTCATTGAATTTGATGCCAAAACCAGTTCAGTCAATAAAGGAGAAACACTTTATGATACGATTCTAACGATGAGTGCCTTAGGGGTTGATATTTGTGTTGTGCGACATTCACAGGATGATTATTATAAAGAATTAATTGATAGTCGTACCATTCAAACATCAATTGTTAATGGTGGTGATGGTTCTGGTCAGCATCCTAGTCAGTGTTTGCTGGATTTAATGACTATTTACGATGAATTTGCTTCCTTTGAGAATCTTCAGATTGCTATTGCGGGAGATATTACCCATTCTCGGGTAGCCAAATCCAATATGCAGATTCTGAAGCGCTTGGGAGCCCAAATTTATTTTGCAGGTCCCAAAGAATGGTATGCTTCAGAATTTGATGTTTATGGTAAATATGTTGCTATTGATGATATTATTGATCAGATAGATGTTATGATGCTTTTACGGGTGCAACATGAACGACACGATGGGAAAGAAAGTTTTTCTAAGGAAGCTTATCATCAGCATTATGGTTTAACTGAAGAACGCTACAAGCAATTAAAAAGCTCTGCTATTATCATGCATCCAGCTCCTGTCAATCGTGATGTGGAGATTGCTGATAGTTTGGTTGAAGCTCCTAAATCACGGATTGTTGCTCAAATGCAAAACGGTGTTTTTGTTAGAATGGCCATTCTTGAGGCAATCTTAAGAGGCAAAACCTAATTTCATAATCATTGTTTAATGACAAAACTAGTAGCTTCATTCAAAAAAGGATTTTCCTTAAAGAGCAATTGGTTACAAACCTTGTTTAGCGAGTGAAAATGCTTTATATCTTACTGAAAGGTAAAATTATGGGAAAAAGACTTTTAATATTAGAAGATGGAACAATTTTTGAGGGACAGGCTTTTGGAGCAGACCTTGATGTAACCGGTGAGATTGTCTTTAATACTGGTATGACAGGTTATCAGGAATCTATCACTGATCAGTCTTACAATGGTCAGATTTTGACATTTACCTATCCACTCGTTGGCAACTATGGAATTAATCGTGATGATTATGAAAGTATTAAACCCACTTGTAAAGGTGTGGTCGTATCAGAAAATGCACGTCGGGCGAATAACTGGCGCAAGCAGATGACCTTGGATGAATTTTTGAAATCAAAAAATATTCCAGGTATTTCTGGGATTGATACACGAGCACTGACCAAAATTATTCGTCATCATGGAACAATGAAGGCGACTCTGGCCAATGAGGGTGATTCTATTGAGCATCTACAAGATCAATTACGTGCGACTGTTCTTCCAACAAATAATATTGAACAGGTATCAACTAAAACCGCTTATCCAGCTCCAGGTATTGGGAAAAATATTGTTTTGGTTGATTTCGGACTGAAACATTCTATCTTACGTGAATTTTCAAAACGTAATTGTAATGTGACGGTTGTTCCTTACAATACAACAGCTCAAGAGATTTTAAATTTAAATCCAGATGGTATCATGCTGTCAAATGGACCGGGAAATCCAAAAGATGTTCCGGAAGCTTTAGAGATGATTCGCGGTGTACAAGGTAAAATTCCAATTTTTGGTATTTGTATGGGGCATCAACTTTTTAGTTTGGCAAATGGTGCCCGTACTTACAAGATGAAATTTGGTCATCGTGGTTTTAATCATGCGGTGCGTGAAATTGCAACAGGACGTATTGATTTTACCAGTCAAAATCATGGTTATGCTGTTTCGCGTGATGATTTGCCAGAGGAGCTTATTATTACGCACGAAGAAATCAATGATAAATCAATTGAAGGCGTACGTCATCGACACTATCCGGCTTTTTCTGTTCAGTATCATCCAGATGCTGCACCGGGACCACATGACGCTTCTTATCTCTTTGATGAATTTTTAGAATTAATTGATGCTTTTCAATTGGAAAAGCTAGCAAGTAATATTTAATGTTGTCCAGAGAGACGATGAATGAAAGAAAGGAGAAGGGCAAGTTCTCGTATTTGCTTAACTGAATACGGGCTGCGGACTTTGCAAAAAAGATAAACACATTCTAGACGCGAGCGTCGTCGGCTGGTTTCCTATTTTTGCTATGTCCGCTTAACGCCCTTAATATCTTATAAATGCCTAAACGTACTGATATTAAAAAAATTATGGTAATTGGTTCTGGTCCCATTATCATTGGACAGGCTGCTGAATTTGATTATGCAGGAACCCAAGCCTGTCTTGCTTTAAAAGAAGAAGGCTATAGTGTCGTTCTGGTCAATTCAAACCCAGCGACAATCATGACAGATAAAGAAATTGCAGATAAGGTCTATATTGAACCTATCACCATCGAATTTGTAACTCGAATTTTAAGAAAAGAACGTCCCGATGCAATACTGCCAACTCTTGGTGGACAGACAGGTCTTAATATGGCCATGGAATTATCAAGAGCTGGAGTTCTTAATGAGTTGGGGATTGAACTTTTAGGAACCAAGCTGTCTGCTATTGATCAGGCCGAAGATCGCGATCTTTTCAAGCAATTGATGGAAGATTTAGAACAGCCCATTCCAGAATCTGATATTGTTAATAGCGTTGACGAAGCTGTCGCATTTGCTGCTAAGATTGGCTATCCAGTCATTGTTCGTCCAGCATTTACGCTTGGCGGCACAGGCGGCGGTATGTGTGCAGATGAGAAAGAACTTCGTGAAATTGCCGAAAATGGTCTCAAATTGTCACCTGTAACGCAATGTCTAATTGAGCGTTCTATTGCTGGCTTTAAGGAAATCGAATATGAAGTGATGAGAGACAGTGCAGATAATGCTCTGGTTGTCTGTAACATGGAAAATTTTGATCCAGTTGGTATTCATACAGGGGATTCTATCGTTTTTGCACCAACGCAGACACTTTCAGATATCGAAAATCAAATGCTGCGTGATGCTAGCTTAAAAATTATTCGTGCCCTTAAGATTGAAGGTGGTTGTAATGTGCAGCTGGCTCTGGATCCGCATAGCTTTAAATACTATGTCATTGAGGTTAATCCACGTGTCTCACGTTCATCAGCTCTAGCTTCTAAGGCGACAGGGTACCCTATTGCTAAATTAGCCGCCAAAATTGCTGTTGGTTTAACTCTGGATGAGATGATTAATCCAGTTACAGGGACAACTTATGCCATGTTTGAACCAGCTTTGGACTATGTCGTGGCTAAGATTCCACGTTTTCCATTTGATAAATTTGAACATGGGGAGCGTCGTCTTGGAACACAGATGAAAGCAACTGGTGAAGTCATGGCTATTGGGCATAATATTGAAGAAAGTCTTCTCAAAGCTTGCCGTTCCCTTGAAATCGGTGTTTACCATAATGAGATGCTAGAGCTTGCCAATGTTAGTGACGACGCTTTGGTGGCCAAAATTGTTAAGGCTCAAGATGACCGCCTTTTCTATCTTTCTGAAGCCATTCGTCGCGGATATTCCATTGAGGAATTGTCAGATTTAACAAAAATTGATCTTTTCTTTCTTGATAAGCTCTTGCATATCTTTGAAATTGAGACAGAACTAGCAGCCAAGGTTGGTGATACTGCTATTCTCAAGGAAGCTAAACGCAATGGTTTTGCTGATCAAAAAATTGCTGATATCTGGCAAATGACGGTAAATGATGTTCGCAAGCTTCGTCTGGATAACAAGATAATTCCGGTTTATAAGATGGTTGATACTTGTGCGGCTGAATTTGAATCTGCAACACCTTATTTCTACTCGACTTACGAATGGGAAAATGAGTCCATCAAATCAGGAAAAGAATCCGTTATTGTTTTGGGTTCAGGTCCGATTCGTATCGGACAGGGAGTTGAGTTTGACTATGCGACAGTTCATTCTGTCAAAGCCATTCAAAACGCAGGTTATGAAGCTATTATCATGAATTCCAATCCTGAGACCGTTTCAACAGATTTTTCAGTTTCTGATAAACTTTATTTTGAACCGCTAACTTTTGAAGATGTTATGAATGTAATTGAGTTAGAGCAACCTAAAGGTGTCATTGTTCAGTTTGGCGGACAAACAGCTATCAACTTGGCAGAACCATTGTCGCATGCTGGTGTGACAATTCTGGGTACGCAAGTAGCTGATCTTGACCGTGCAGAAGACCGTGATCTTTTCGAGCAGGCTTTAAAAGATTTAAATATTCCTCAGCCGCCGGGACAAACAGCAACAAATGAAGAAGAAGCGGTCGCATCGGCTCGTAAAATTGGTTTTCCAGTGCTTGTTCGCCCGTCTTATGTTCTTGGAGGACGTGCTATGGAAATTGTTGAAAATGAAAACGATTTACGCTCTTACATGCGAACAGCTGTAAAGGCCAGTCCAGATCATCCTGTCTTGGTTGATTCTTATTTAGTCGGCAGTGAATGTGAGGTAGATGCCATTTCGGACGGTAAGGACGTTCTTATTCCCGGCATTATGGAACATATTGAGCGTGCGGGTGTCCACTCAGGAGATTCTATGGCTGTCTATCCACCGCAAACTCTTTCAAAAGAAGTTCAAGCAACCATTGCAGATTATACAAAACGCTTGGCTATTGGACTTAATTGTATCGGGATGATGAATATTCAGTTTGTCATCAAAGATGAAACCGTTTATGTTATTGAAGTTAATCCGCGTGCCAGTCGTACAGTACCGTTTTTATCTAAAGTGACAGATATACCAATGGCACAAATTGCTACTAAATTGATTTTAGGAAGCAGTCTGACTGAACTTGGCTATAAGGATGGCCTTTATCCAGAAAGTCAAAATGTCCATGTTAAGGCTCCTGTCTTTTCCTTCACCAAGTTAGCTAAGGTTGACAGTCTTTTAGGACCTGAGATGAAATCTACAGGCGAAGTCATGGGAACTGATTCAACTCTTGAAAAAGCGCTTTATAAAGCTTTTGAAGCATCTTATTTCCACCTTCCTGCTTTTGGTAATGTCATTTTTACCATTGCTGATGAGACTAAAGAAGAAGCATTAGCGTTAGCACGTCGCTTCTCAAATATTGGTTACAGTATTTTAGCCACGGAAGGTACCGCTAAATTCTTTGCAGAAAACAATTTAGAAGCAGTCCTTGTTAATAAATTGGGTGAAGATGATGACAATGACATTCCTGCCTATGTTCGATCTGGTAAAGTGCAGGCTATTATTAATACAGTTGGCAACAAACGTACCTTTGATGAAGATGGTGCGGCTATTCGCAGCTCTGCTATTGAACATGGTGTACCGCTTTTTACTGCGCTTGACACAGCAGATGCCATGGTAAAGGTTCTTGAAAGCCGAGGTTTCATTACACAGGCGATATAAGAAGAGTGAACAAGGGTTAAGAAAGCAGTCATTATGCTTTATTCTCTAATTTAAAGCTGGAGTAGCATCGTCATATATTGCTTAAGATTACCCAGCTCTCTCCATTATAATGAACTTGAAATGATCTGAACTTTGCTGCTTTTTTATCTCAAATAAAGAGTGGGATAAAAAGCTGGCAGAAGAAACCCATTGACCAACTTTACTTAGCAATATCTATATCTCACAACAAGTCTGGAAATGCTTTTTATTTCAGGCTTGTTTTTTTTGATTGATATGAAAAACTTGACAAAAAACGAAAAGGCTGTATATTTGTATTATAGCCTTAAGACAATAGGTATTGCTCTTTATTTTTAAAATTAAAACTTACAATTTTGTAAGTTTTAATTTTAAAAATGTAAGGCTTTTGACTTTACTTTGAGGTATGATAAAGAGAAAAATAGGAGGGAGAAGTTATGCCAAAAAGAAAAGAGAAAATGACCAGAAAGAAGAAGGGGTGGATTATTGGCGGTAGTTTTGCAGCTGTTTTGATAGTATTAGGCCTTATTTGGGCTAGATTGCAGCAAACAAGCCAAACAACATCAAATAATGTTGGTTATCAAACAGTTAAAGTCAAAGAAGGAACGATTGCCTCTTCAACTTTACTGTCAGGAACTGTTAAGTCTGAATCGGAACAGTATGTCTATTATGATAGTAACAAAGGAACCAATCCTAAGGTTATGGTGTCTGCAGGAGATCAAGTTACTGCTGGTCAACAATTGGTTCAGTATGATAATAGTACTGCGCAAGCAGCTTATGATCAAGCAGTCAGGAATCTAGATAAGGTTAACCGTCAGATTACAAATTATAAAACTTATGGTACGCTGCCATCACAAGATAGTTCTTATGACAGCGGATCCAACGCAGGAAATTCTAGCAGTAATTCTGGCAGTGGAAATAGCAATTCCTCTAATGGTGGCTATAATATGAATAATACGAATTCGCTAGGAAGTGCAAGTGCCGCTGCTATTACCCCAGTAAACTCTGCATCATCAGATCAGCAGCTGCAAGATTTGTATGATGCGCAAGCTAATGCACAAGATGACGTTAACAAGGCTCAAAAAGCTCTAGATGATACTTCGGTTAACAGTGAGGTGACAGGAACAGTTGCTGAAGTTAATAATGATGTTGACCCATCTGGTAAAACCAGCAAAGCTCTCGTTCATGTTACCAGTGAAGGTAAATTGCAAATCCAAGGTACCTTAACTGAATATGATTTGGCTAATATCAAAGTAGGCCAAGAAGTCAAAATTAAATCTAAGGTTTATGATAAGAAGGAGTGGACAGGAAAGATTTCTTACATTTCAAATTATCCCAACCAAGATCAAGGCAGTCAGTCTCAGGCAGCTGATTCATCTGGAAGCGGCTCTTCTTCAAATTCCGCTGCTTATGACTATAGAGTTGATTTGACAAGTGATATAGGAGACTTGAAACAAGGTTTTACGGTATCTGTAGAGGTGACCAATGCCAATAAGAGCTTGGTGATTCCTAATTCAGCACTGGTTACAAAAGACAATAAAAACTATGTCTGGGTTTATGATAAAACGAATTCTAAAGTTTTGAAAAAAGAGGTTGCTGTTGGAAATGCTGATGCTAAATCACAGGAAATTTCATCTGGTCTTGATAAAGGACAAACCATTATTTCTAATCCAGATAAGAATTTAAAAGACGGCCAGAAGATTGACAAACCTTCTAGTAAGGCTAGTGAAAAGAGGTGAGTGCAGTGAGTGATAAGAAAGAACTCATTCATCTTGAAGGGATAACAAAAAGTTATCATAATGGCAATCAAGAACTGCAGGTCCTCAAAGGGATTGATTTAACAGTTAATGAAGGAGATTTTCTGGCTATTATGGGACCGTCTGGTTCGGGAAAGTCAACTTTAATGAATATTATTGGCCTTTTAGATCGCCCTAGTTCAGGAACTTACCATCTGTCTCAACAAGCCGTTGAAAACCTAAGTGAAAGTAAATTAGCGCGTGTTCGCAATCAGGAAATTGGTTTTGTTTTCCAGCAATTTTTCCTTCTTTCTAAATTAGATGCGCTGCAAAATGTGGAATTGCCGCTCATTTATGCAGGTGTCAGTCCTTCTCAGCGCAAAAAAACAGCCAAAGAGTTTTTAGATAAGGTAGAACTAGCTGAACGGATGAAGCATTTGCCTTCAGAGCTATCAGGCGGACAAAAGCAAAGAGTCGCTATTGCCCGTGCTTTGGTCAATAATCCAACCATTATTCTTGCTGATGAACCAACAGGTGCTCTTGATACTAAGACCGGTAAACAAATCATGGATTTACTGACCGAACTCAATAATGAAGGCAAAACGATTATTATGGTAACGCATGAACCTGAGATTGCTGACTATGCTAAAAGAAAAATTGTCATCCGTGATGGTGAGATTACAGAAGACAGTCAGCAAACAGCTGAAATAGAATAGGAGGGATTTTATGGAAAATTGGAAATTTGCTCTTTCTTCTATTCTCAGCCATAAAATGCGTTCTTTTCTGACAATGCTGGGGATTATCATTGGAGTGGCTTCGGTTGTCATGATTATGGCTCTAGGACAAGGTCTTAAAAAAGGGATTAGTGCTCAAGTCAATAAAGAGCAAAAAAACTTAAACGTTTATTATAAAACGAAGGCTGAAAAAGAAGCTGAAAAGAACTCTTATTATCAAGTTGATACCTCTGATAGCGGTGCTAAAGCTCCGGATATTCAAGAAGCTTGGGTAGAAAAAATCGCTCAAGATACTAAAGGAGTGTCGGGTTATTATATTACGAATAGTAAAACAGCAACCGTTTCTTATAGGAAAAAGAGCTCCAAAAATGTTGATATAACAGGAATTAACAGGACTTATTTATCCATCAAGAAATTTAAAATAAGAGCAGGCCGCTCTTTTACTAGTAACGACTATGATAAATTTGGCCGTATTATTATGTTAGACACCAATCTAGCAAAAAAGCTCTTTGGAGATAATGAAATGGCTCTCAATAAGGTGATTACTTTATCTAATAAGAGTTATCTGGTTGTCGGTGTTTATGAAGATCCTGATGCTGGGACAGCTACTTATGGAACGACTTCGGGTGGAAATGCTATTATGACTAATACTCAAGTTGCCAGCGAATTTGGTGTGAAAGAAAATGATCAAATTTATTTCCATATTGATGATGTTAGTCAGGCCAATAAAATTGGTAAGGAAACAGGTGCGGCTCTCACCAAGATGTCTGGAGCTAAAGATGGGGTATATGAAAACTACAATATGAATAATATCGTGAAGCGAGCTAATCAGTTGGCTTCCATGTACACTGTTGCCTTTGGTATTATTGCAGGTATCTCCCTTCTAGTTGGTGGTATAGGTGTTATGAATATTATGCTGGTATCTGTTACTGAGCGTACGCGCGAAATTGGATTGCGCAAAGCCTTAGGTGCTACTCGTATTAAAATTTTGAATCAATTTTTGATTGAATCCATTGTTTTAACCATTTTGGGAGGACTAATTGGTCTTGGAATTGCCTATATGGGAGTAACAGCCATTACTCCAGCTTTAAAAGCTCAGCATATTGTTCCAGCAATTTCTCTGCAGGTTGTTTTCATTAGTATTGCTTTCTCTGCTTTTGTTGGTATAGTCTTTGGACTTCTGCCAGCCAATAAGGCAAGTAAGTTGGATCCAATTGATGCCTTAAGATATGAGTAAAAAAGAATAGGGAGTCATTGAGAATTTGCAGATTGGGCTCTTCATTCTTGCATGTTACATATAGCTTCAAAATGGCGTTTAGATTGTTTTTTCAGTCTAGACGTTATTTTTTGAGGCACTGTTAACTATGTCAGCTCATAGGAACAAAAAAGCTTCCCTTTTTCTTAGAGTTACTAAAATTTGAAAGGACAAAGTTTGTAGTTTAATATATAGCGAGCCGTCTAAATGCTTTTGTTAGGTGCTGAAAACATGGTAATAGTTAGAATTTAGCTTATTTTAACTGTCAAGAAAAAAACTTGACAGGCTGATTTTTTATGTTACAATAGAGGAGTAGTTCATAGTTTGGCTATGTTCAAATAAAAAAACAGAAAAGAGACTTATTAAAAAATGGCAGTAAAAATCCGTTTGACTCGTATGGGTTCTAAAAAGAAACCTTTCTATCGCATTAACGTTGCAGACTCACGTGCACCGCGTGATGGTCGTTTCATCGAAACAGTTGGAACATACAATCCGCTTGTAACTGAGAATCAAGTGACTCTCAAAGAAGAGCGTATTCTTGAGTGGTTAGGCAATGGTGCTCAACCATCAGATACTGTTCGTAATATCCTTTCAAAAGCTGGAATTATGCAAAAATTCCACGAAGCTAAATATTCAAAGAAGTAAAGTCTTGCCTATGGATACCATTGAAAATCTGATTATCGCTATTGTGAAACCCTTAATTTCACAACCAGATAATTTTACCATTAAAATTGAAGATACACCTGAGTTTTTGGAGTATCATCTTGATTTAGATTCTAGTGATATTGGCCGAATTATCGGTAAGAAAGGTCGCACCATCACAGCGATAAGATCGATTGTCTATTCGGTTCCAACTCAAGGTAAAAAAGTGAGACTTGTGATTGATGAAAAGCGGTAACAGCAGTTGCTGCTTTTTTCTATAGAATTGTGAATTGTGAGACAAGATGGTAAAATAAAAGCAGTAATTTTTATTGGAGAAGACATGAAGTATTTTAATGTTGGAAAGATTGTCAATACGCAGGGACTTCAAGGGGAAGTTCGTGTCTTATCTGTGACTGATTTTGCAGACGAACGCTTTAAAAAAGGAAGTCAGCTGGCTCTTTTTGATAAAAAGGATCACTTTGCTATGACTGTTGAGATTGCCAGCCACAGAAAACATAAAAATTTTGATATTGTCAAATTTAAGGGACTCTATCATATCAATGATGTTGAAAAATATCGTGATTTCACCCTCAAAGTTGCTGAAGATGATTTGACGGATTTGGAAGATGGCGAATTCTATTATCATGAAATCATTGGACTTGATGTTTATGAGAATGATACCTTGATTGGACAGGTCAAGGAAATTTTACAACCCGGTGCCAATGATGTTTGGGTTGTTAAACGCAAAGGAAAAAAGATCTGCTTTTGCCTTACATTCCTTCGGTTATTTTAAAGGTTGATGTACCAAATGGGCGTATTGATGTGACTATTTTAGAAGGATTGGACGATGAAAATTGATATTTTGACCCTCTTTTCAGAGATGTTTGCTCCTTTGGAACATTCGATTGTTGGTAAGGCACAGACAAAGGGGCTTTTAGAAATTAACTATCACAATTTTCGTGAAAATGCAGAGAAGGCTCGCCATGTAGATGATGAACCTTACGGTGGGGGTCAAGGGATGCTTTTGCGCGCTCAGCCTATTTTTGATACTTTTGATAAAATTGCTGCTAAAAAACCGCGTGTCATACTTTTAGATCCAGCAGGCCAGCAATTTAATCAGTCTTATGCAGAAGATCTGGCTCAAGAAGGTGAACTTATTTTTATCTGCGGTCACTATGAAGGATATGATGAGCGTATTAAAACTTTAGTGACTGATGAGATTTCTTTAGGGGATTTTATTTTAACAGGCGGCGAATTGGCTGCTATGACAATTATTGATGCGACAGTCAGGCTGATTCCAGAAGTTATCGGTAAAGAAGCGAGTCATCAAGATGATAGTTTTTCATCAGGTCTCTTAGAATATCCTCAGTATACACGTCCTTATGAATACAGGGGGATGCAAGTCCCCGATGTTCTCCTGTCTGGCCATCATGAAAATATTCGCTTATGGCGTCTAGAGCAAAGCTTACGTAAGACATGGGAACGTAGGCCTGATCTGCTAGAGTATTATCAGTTTACTCAGGAAGAAAAGCAACTTTTGGAAAAAATAAAGAGTGAAGGCGAGGGAACAAGCTAATCTTGCTGCGTACGTGCTAGCTTGTTTCCTGATCTTTTTTGTCTGCTTGCTTTTAATTGTGCTATAATGGTACTAATTTGTTTATGGAGGAAGAAAAATTGACATCTGAAAAAGAGGTTTATGATATAACCGTTATCGGTGGCGGACCAGTTGGTCTTTTTACAGCTTTTTATGCTGGTTTGCGTGGTATTTCTGTAAAAGTGATTGAAAGTTTATCTGAGCTTGGTGGCCAACCAGCCATTTTATATCCAGAAAAGGTGCTTTATGATATTCCAGCCTTTCCCGCTATTACTGGGGCAGATTTGGTAGATAATCTGATTAAACAATTAGAGCGTTTTAGAGACAAAACAACTATTTGTTTAAAAGAAGAAGTTAAAACATTTGAAAAAGAGAATGCTATTTTTACAATTACAACAAATAAAGGGAATCATTTTTCGAAAGCCATTATTATTGCTTGTGGAAATGGTGCCTTTGCGCCGCGTCGATTGGGCTTGGATGATGAGGAACGTTATGCAGACCATAATCTCTTTTACAATGTTCACAAACTAGACCAATTTGCTGGTAAAAAGGTTGTTATTTGTGGTGGCGGCGACTCTGCTGTTGACTGGGCTAATGCTCTGGATAAGATTGCTGAAAGTGTCACATTGGTACACCGTCGTGATGCCTTTCGCGCTCATGAACATAGTGTAGAAGTTTTGAAAGCTTCTCATGTTAATATCATGACACCTTATGTTCCGCTTGAATTAAAAGGAGAAGGTGACGAAGCAACCAGTCTTGTGATTCAAAAGGTCAAGTCAGAAGAAACCAAAGAGTTGTCACTTGATTCGCTTATTGTTAGTTTTGGATTTTCAACCTCCAACAAAAACCTCAAAAATTGGAATATTGATTATAAGCGTTCAAGCATTAATGTATCTCCTCTTTTTGAAACCAGTCAGACAGGTGTTTTTGCTATTGGAGATGCTGCAGAATATGAAGGCAAAATTGATTTGATTGCAACAGGATTTGGAGAGGCACCAACAGCAGTTAACCAAGCCATCAAATACATTTATCCTGAGCGTGATAATCGTGTCGTTCATTCTACATCATTGATAAAGTAAAGGAAGGACTTTCCTTTCTTTTTTGTTAACTTTTGGTAGAATTTGGTAGAAATTGCTTGACAGTTATTATAGGGGAGTATATAATAGCATGTGTAAACGATTTCAATAAGGAGGTGACTCTTATTTTAAAATCTGAACGTAAGCAGATTATCATGGAAAAATTAGCGCAAGAGAATTTTGTAACCCTAGAATTTCTTGTTGGTGCCCTTGATACATCTGAGTCAACCGTTCGCAGAGATTTAGATGAATTAGCAAGTGAGAAAAAACTTCATCGTGTACATGGTGGTGCTGAGAAAAACCATCCTTTGCAAGAAGAGGAAACCAATCTTCAAAAATCTATCAAAAACGTTCAAGCTAAAAAAGCTATTGTTACAAGAGCAGCGGAGCTGATTGATAATGGTGATGTGATTTTTGTTGATGCTGGGACAACAACTGCTCTTCTATTGGATCAATTACACGCAGAAGGCCTGACTGTAGTGACGAATTCGATTCATCATGCGGCCAAATTAGTTGAAAAAAATATCAATACGATAATTATTGGTGGTTATGTCAAAAACTCAACGGATGCGAGCATAGGTCAGTTGGCCATTATGCAGTTGAGTCAGCTGAATTTTGATAAAGCTTTTGTCGGTATGAATGGTATTGATCATCATTTTTTAACAACGCCTGATACTGAAGAGGCTGCTATCAAAAAGACTGTTATTGACAATGCGCAAGTAACTTATGCTTTGGCAGATGCTTCAAAATTGGGGCAAACATCATTTGTTAAAGTTGATCGGCTAGAAACGGTGACCATTATCACCAACCAATCCGATAATCGGCTGTTAAAGGAAGTAAGAAAAAAAGACGAAGGTGATTGAAGTATGATTTATACGGTAACCCTTAATCCTTCTATTGATTTTATCGTTCGTATTGATACTGTAAAAATCGGCAGTGTCAATCGTATGGATAGTGACGATAAATTTGTTGGAGGCAAAGGGATTAATGTTAGTCGTATTCTTAAGCGTTTAGGACAGGATAATACGGCGACAGGTTTTATTGGCGGTTTTACTGGTAGGTTTGTTGAGGAAGGATTGATTGCTGAAGGAATCAAGACTAACTTTGTCCATGTTAATCAAGATACCAGAATTAATGTCAAAATTAAGGCTGATCAAGAAACTGAAATTAATGGTACAGGCCCTGTCATTACAAAAGAACAAGTTTTAGCTTTAGAGAATATCTTACAGCAACTTTCACAAGACGATACAGTTGTTTTTGCAGGCAGTGCACCGTCCAATTTAGGAAATCAAATTTATGAACGCTTGATTCCGCTGGTGAGACAAACAGGAGCGCAAATTGTTTGCGATTTTGAAGGGCAAACTTTATTGGATGCTCTTGACTATCAACCGCTTTTGGTTAAACCAAATAATCATGAACTTGAAGCTATTTTCAAGGTAAACTTAAACGGTATTGCTGATGTTGAAAAGTATGCCCGCCAAATTCTTGATAAGGGTGCACAAAACGTCATTATTTCAATGGCAGGAGATGGCGCTTTATTAGTAACATCAGATGCGACTTATTTTGCCAAACCGATTAAGGGACAGGTTAGAAATTCTGTCGGTGCTGGTGATTCAATGGTTGCTGGTTTTACTGGTGAATTTGCTAAGTCAGCTAATCCTCTTGAAGCTCTCAAATGGGGAGTGGCTTGCGGTACAGCAACCGCTTTTTCAGATGATTTAGCCAGTATTGATTTTATAAAAGAAACATATGAAAAAGTAGAGGTAGAAAAATTATGAAAATTCAGGACTTACTGAACAAGGATGTCATGTTGCTTGACTTGCAAGCAACAACTAAAGAAGCTGCTATTGATGAGATGGTTTCTAAGTTAGTCGAACAAGGTATCGTTACTGATTTTGATACTTTTAAGGCTGGGATCATGAATCGTGAAGCTCAAACGTCAACTGGTCTTGGGGATGGTATTGCTATGCCTCACAGTAAGAATAAGGCTGTAAAGGAAGCAACGGTTCTTTTTGCCAAATCAAATAAAGGTGTTGATTACGAAGCTCTTGATGGTGCACCTGTTGATCTTTTCTTTATGATTGCGGCTCCTGATGGTGCTAATGACACACATTTAGCAGCTTTGGCTGAATTATCACAATACCTTTTAAAAGATGGTTTTGCTGATAAGCTGCGTCAGGTAACTAGTCCTGATGATGTTATCAATCTTTTTAATGCAACAGAAGAAGAAAAGAAAGAAGCGACACCTGTCTCTCCAGTAGCTGATAGTCACGATTTTCTTGTTGCTGTTACAGCCTGTACAACTGGGATTGCCCACACTTATATGGCAGAAGAAGCGCTTAAGAAGCAAGCCGCTGAAATGGGAGTTGGCATCAAGGTTGAAACCAACGGTGCTTCAGGTGTTGGCAATAAATTGACCGCTGATGATATTAAGCGTGCTAAAGGTGTTATCATCGCTGCTGACAAGGCAGTTGAAATGGATCGTTTTAATGGTAAGCCATTGATTTCGCGTCCAGTCGCTGAGGGAATTAAAAAACCTGAAGAATTAATTAATATCATTCTTGATGGTAAAGCTGAAGCCTATGTTGCTGACAACTCTGATCTTAGCAGTGAAGCATCAGCAACTGAAAAGACTGGTCTTGGAAGTGCTTTTTATAAGCATCTGATGAGCGGGGTTTCGCAAATGCTGCCTTTTGTTATTGGCGGCGGTATCATGATTGCTTTGTCATTCCTGATTGACCAATTTATGGGGGTTCCTAAGTCTTCTCTTAGTCATTTGGGGAATTACCATGAAATTGCAGCTATTTTCAATCAAGTCGGTAATGCTGCTTTTGGCTTTATGATTCCAGTCTTTGCTGCTTATATTGCTTATTCAATTGCTGAAAAGCCAGGGTTGGTAGCTGGTTTTGTAGCTGGCAGTATGGCAACAACAGGTCTCGCTTTCAATAAGGTTGCTTTCTTTGAATTTGGTGAAAAGGCTAGTCAAGCTAGTTTAACTGGTATACCTTCTGGCTTCCTTGGTGCTCTTGCAGGTGGTTTCCTTGCAGGCGGTGTCATTCTTGTCCTCAAGAAAGCCCTTGCCTTTGTACCTCGTTCTCTTGAGGGTATAAAATCCATCCTTCTCTATCCTTTGCTGGGTGTTTTGGTAACTGGCTTCCTCATGCTTTTTGTCAATATCCCAATGGCAGCTATCAATACAGCCTTGTATAATTTCCTTGGCAACTTATCTGGTGGTTCAGCAGTTCTCTTAGGACTTATTGTTGGTGGTATGATGGCGATTGATATGGGGGGACCTTTTAATAAAGCAGCCTATGTTTTTGGAACAAGTACTTTAACCGCAGCAGCTCTTACTAAGGGTGGTTCAGTTGTCATGGCCAGTGTCATGGCTGGTGGTATGGTACCGCCGCTTGCAGTTTTTGTTGCGACCCTTCTTTTTAAAAATAAATTCACTCAAGAAGAACATGATGCTGGTTTAACAAACATTGTTATGGGGCTTTCTTTCATCACTGAAGGTGCCATTCCATTTGGTGCAGGAGACCCAGCGCGTGCCATTCCAAGTTTCATTGTTGGTTCAGCAGTTACGGGTGCCTTAGTTGGTTTAAGCGGTATTAAGCTAATGGCACCTCACGGAGGTATCTTCGTTATTGCTTTGACAAGCAATCCTTTGCTTTACCTACTTTATATTGCTGTTGGAGCGGTGATTGCTGGTATTCTTTTTGGAAGTCTTCGTAAAGTAAGATAATCTTTTTTTAAATAATAAACCATAATATTAAAATAACTTAACAAAAGAAAAAAGCGCTCCTCTTATTAGTGGACAGTGACAGGCAATAGTCACTTAAAACGATAAGAGGAGTTTTCTTGTACTCAAAAATAGTTCAGCTTCTTTTTGTTATAGATGAAAACTATAACAGATACTACATATATAGTTCAAAACTATATATATACATAAAAACACAAAAACCCTTTAAACATTGATTTAATAGGGATTATCTAGTATTATTTTAATTACAATAAAAAAAGATGTTATAGTTATAAGATGAATATAGATTTTATCTTAAGGCTAAGAGGAGGACGAAATGACAAAAGTTTCAAGCTTGGGCTATCCACGCTTAGGAGAAAACCGTGAATGGAAAAATTAATCGAAGCTTATTGGGCAGGGGAAGTCAGCCAGAATGATTTATTTGCTGGTGCCAAGGAACTGCGTTTAGACTTTTTAAAAAAGCAATTGAATGCAGGGCTTGATCTGATTCCAGTGGGTGATTTTTCACTTTATGATCATATTTTGGACTTGTCAGTGCAGTTTAACATTATTCCTAAACGCTTTGCTAAAGAGCCAATAGATATCAACTTATATTTTGCTATTGCTCGTGGAAATAAAGAAAATGTTGCTTCTTCAATGAAAAAATGGTTTAACACTAATTATCACTATATTGTTCCCGAATGGTCGAGACAACGACCAAAACTCAATAATAATCGTTTATTGGATCTTTATTTGGAAGCTAGAGAAGTTGTTGGAGATAAGGCTAAGCCTGTTATTACTGGTCCTATTACTTATGTGGCTCTGTCAACAGGCGTTGAAGATTTTACAGCTGCTGTTAAGAGTTTGCTGCCGCTCTACAAGCAAGTTTTTACGGAATTAGTAAAAGCAGGGGCAAGCTATATTCAAGTAGATGAACCTATCTTTGTAACAGATGAAGGTAAAGATTACCTCCAAGCAGCTAAAGCAGTTTATGCTTACTTCGCTAAAGAAGTCCCTGATGCTAAATTTATTTTTCAGACCTATTTTGAAGGTTTGATTGATAGTCAGGTTTTGTCTCAACTTCCAGTAGATGCCTTTGGTCTTGATTTTGTTTATGGTTTGGAGGAAAATCTTGAGGCTATTAAGACAGGTGCTTTTAAAGGCAAAGAAATCTTTGCAGGCGTTATTGATGGACGTAATATCTGGAGTTCTGATTTTGTTAAAACGTCAGCATTGTTAGAGACGATTGAGGCACAATCTGCAGCCCTTACTGTTCAACCTTCTTGTTCACTCTTGCATGTGCCTGTAACAACTAAGAATGAAACAGATTTGGATCCTGTCTTGCGCAATGGGTTAGCTTTTGCAGATGAAAAATTAACAGAAGTCAAACGATTGGCTGAGCATTTAGATGGCAGAGAGGATCCAGCCTATGATTTACATATTGCACATTTTGATGATCTTCAGGCTGCTGATTTTAGAAACGTTAAACTTGAAGATCTAAGTCGTGTTGCGACAAAACGTCCTAGTGACTTTGCTAAACGCCGTGATATTCAGCAAGAGAAGCTGCATTTGCCTTTGCTGCCAACGACAACGATTGGTTCTTTCCCACAATCAAGAGAAATCAGACGGACACGTCTGGCTTGGAAGCGTGGTGATATCAGTGATGCAGAGTATAAACAATTTATTCAGGCTGAAATTGAACGCTGGATTCGTATTCAGGAAGATTTGGATCTTGATGTTTTGGTACATGGTGAATTTGAGCGAGTTGACATGGTTGAATTCTTTGGACAGAAATTAGCCGGTTTTACAACAACAAAATTTGGCTGGGTCCAATCTTATGGTTCTCGTGCTGTGAAGCCTCCAATTATTTACGGAGATGTTCAGCACCTTGAACCAATCACCGTTGAAGAAACAGTTTACGCTCAAAGTCTGACTGATCGTCCTGTAAAAGGTATGCTGACAGGTCCAATTACCATCACCAATTGGTCTTTTGAACGGACAGATATTCCACGCGATCAGTTATTTAATCAAATTGGCTTGGCTATTAAAGATGAAATTAAATTATTGGAAAATGCTGGGATTGCTATTATTCAAGTAGATGAAGCGGCTCTGCGCGAAGGTTTGCCGCTGCAAAAGAGCAAACAAAAAGCTTATTTGGATGATGCAGTCCATGCCTTTCACATCGCAACCTCTTCAGTTAAGGATGAAACACAGATTCATACACACATGTGTTATTCTAAATTTGATGAAATTATTGATGCTATTCGTGCCTTAGATGCTGATGTTATTTCAATTGAAACCAGCCGCAGCCATGGTGATATTATTGAGTCCTTCGAAACAGCTGTTTATCCACTGGGTATTGGTCTTGGTGTCTATGATATTCACTCTCCGCGTGTACCAACTAAAGAAGAAGTGGTGGCTAATATTGAAAGACCTTTGCGACAATTATCGCCAAAACAATTCTGGGTTAATCCTGATTGTGGTTTAAAAACGCGTCAAGAACCAGAAACCATTGCTGCTTTGAAGGTTTTAGTTGCTGCAACTAAGGAAGTTCGTCAAAAGTTAGGAAACTAAAGGAAGGGGGAGTGACCATGTCCAGATTGCTGGAGAAACTAAAGACAGATATTTTAGTGGCTGATGGAGCTATGGGGACTCTTCTCTATGCTGATGGCTTAGAATCTTGCCACGAATATTATAATATCAGTCATCCTGAGAGAATTTTGGCTATTCATCAAGCTTATATTGCAGCCGGAGCAGACATCATTCAGACCAATACTTATGGTGGGAAAAGACATCGTTTAAAAAGTTTTGGTCACGATAAAGAAGTTAAGACAATCAATCAGGCAGCTGTTCATCTGGCCCGTCAGGCAGCTGGTGACAACACCTTTGTTTTAGGAACAATAGGGGTTTCACATGGCCTTAAGCAATGTGAACTGTCCTTGGAAGACATTATTTCTCAGACTGTAGAACAGACTCGGTTTCTTTTGGAAACTAAGCAAATTGATGGTTTGCTCTTAGAAACTTACTATGATATAGAAGAACTTGAGGCTGCTTTAAAGGCTTTGAGGCCTTTAACAGACTTGCCGATCATTACTAATGTTGCCCTTCATGAACCGGGAATTACGGAAAATGGCCGACCTTTGGTGGAAGCTTTTAGTCACTTGGTGATGTTGGGAGCCGATATCGTTGGTTTGAACTGCCATTTGGGACCTTATCATATGATCCAATCTTTCAAGCAAGTACCACTGTTTGCGCAGAGTTATTTATCAGCTTATCCTAATGCCAGTCTTTTATCTTTTTCCAGCGATGATAATGAGACCCCTTACCACTTTAGCCAGAATGCGGATTATTTTGAATACTGTGCTAAACTTTTTGTTGAAGAAGGGGTCCGCCTCATTGGCGGCTGTTGCGGAACAACCCCTGAACATATCAAAGCTATAAAACGTGGTATTCGGGGACTTAAACCAATTGAGCGTAAAGTGACGACACCTTTGATCAGTCAAGAAGACTTGATTTATGAAGTGGAGAAAAAAGAAAATCTGGTTGATAAAGTTAAAAAAGAGATCACCATTATTGCTGAAATTGATCCTCCTAAAACCTTGGCCGTTGATAAATTTGTTGATGGTGTCAAAGCCTTAGACGAAAAAGGTATTGCGGCGATTACCTTAGCAGATAATTCTCTTGCTAGAACACGTATTTGTAATCTCAGCATGGCGTCAATGCTAAAGGATGAGATTGCAACACCTTTCTTGCTTCATTTGTCCTGTCGCGATCATAATATGATTGGACTGCAGTCACGCCTTTTGGGCATGGATCTTTTGGGATTTGATCATATTCTTGCCATCACAGGAGATCCCTCAAAAATTGGAGATTTCCCAGGAGCTACCAGTGTTTATGATGCTACCAGTTTCAAATTGCTGTCTTTGATTAAGCAACTCAATCAGGGTCATGGTTACAGCGGTGCAAGTCTTAAAAAAGCGACCCATTTTACCGTTGCTGCAGCTTTTAATCCTAATGTTAAAAACTTAAGCAGAACAGGAAGGTTAATTGAGAAGAAGATTGCAGCTGGAGCAGACTATTTTATCACACAGCCTGTTTTTAGCGAAGCAGTCATCCAAGAGTTAAGTGAAGTTACTAAACCTTATGAACAGCCTTTTTTTGTTGGTATTATGCCGATTACTTCTTATAATAATGCTGTTTTCTTACATAATGAAGTTCCGGGAATTAGTTTATCAGAATCTTTTCTGGCAAAATTAGAAGCGGTTAAGGATGATAAAGAAACCTGTAAGAAAGTGGCTTTAGCTGAAAGTAAAAAATTGATAGACGCAGCTTTGGCTCATTTTAATGGCATTTATCTCATTACTCCTTTTTTACGTTATGATTTGACCGTGGAATTAATTGATTATATTCAGGCAAGGACAGCGACTGCTGCTAAAAAGAGAGCTTAGTGAAAAGAACCACTTATAATGGACAGTATAAAAAAGTTATATACTGTTCTTATCAGGAGGTTCTTTTCACTTCACTCTCTTTTTTTGTTGATTAAAAGCTGCGTCTTAATGAAAGAAAAGGAGGGAGGGAAAAGTGATTTTTATAGTCATCATGCGTGTTTGTCTCAACTTCTGTTTGATGGGGCAGTTTGTTTATCAAACTGGTATCTGCCTAGTACTAAAAAGTAAACAGAATGGCTTTATTAGTATAGGAAAGCGCTTTACAAAATTGAAAATAGTGCTACAATAAATTGGTATCGCAAATGTTTGCAAATTTGTTCCTTTCTAGTAAAGAAGACCAATAGTTGTGCAAGACTCATTTGCTTAATTATTTTGGCCTTCTTTTCTAAATTTACTGGGACTTTTTCCAAAATACTTTTTAAAAGCTTTACTAAAAGCAAGTGAATCGCTAAAACCAACAGAATTGGATATTTCAGCAATACTTAATTTGGGATTTTCAAGCAAATACTGACTTCTTTCCATTCTGACTTGAAGTATATACTCTTTTATGGAAAGATTTGTACTTTTTCTAAAAATTTTATAGAGATAACTTCGACTAAGACTCAGCTTTTTAGCAATATCATTCACTCGAAGGGAACTACCATACTGCGAATGTATTATTTTTTTCACTTGGTTAACATAAGCTTTTGTTGAACTATTACTCTCTTCTAAATGAGATAGAGGAAATTCTTCAATGAGGGCAGCTAAAAGCTTATAAAGTTCACCTACCATCAGTAATTCATTAACAGAGGTTAAGGGGGTGTTGGCAAATTGAATAATGGTCATCATGTGTGAGAAGAGCTTGGAGCTGCGGCTAGAATGACAATAAAAATGTTTAAAAAGGCTTGACTGCTTAAGAATACTTTCGGCTTTTGAGCCGCTAAAGCCAATCCAGATATAGCTCCAGGGCGTTTGGAAATCTGCTTGATAAAAGGTTGAGATATCTTTGGGGAGAAGGAAGATATCACCTGCCGCTAAGTCAAGGGTGTGTTGATTTATGGTAAATTTTCCTTTACCTTCAAGGATGAAATGAATGACGTAATTATCTCGAATAGTTGGACCAAAGGAGTAGCCTCTGTCACATTTTTCTGAACCGTAGTGATCAACGCTTAAATCGAAATTATTAATGTCAAATTCATTATAGATATTTAGAATATTCATTTCCTTTACCTTTCTTTAGGAAACATTTTACCATATTTTAGCAACAAATACCTATTTTTTAAAGCGGTTGCAAAATGTATAATAAAGGTAATATGAAAGGAGAACAAATGGGTATTGTTATTAAAAATAATCTTTTTTATATACACACCAAAGATTCATCGTTAATCATTGAAGAAAGAGATGGTGATTTGCTTTTAAAACACCTAGGTAAAAAAATTGAAGCCTATCATTTTTCCAATACCGTTTTTGAAAAAGATCATGCCTTTTCGGCTAATCCAGTGGCGGACAATAGAAACTATAGTTATGATACACAAAGACAACTATTTGGTGTTCATGGTTTTGGTGATTTTAGAGTGCCTTCACTAATCCTTCAACATGATAATAATGATTTAACACGGTTTAAATTTAAGAAAGCTAAAATCATTAAAGGGGGAATCGAGGCAAGAGGTTTGCCCAATCCACATGGTGGTGAGAGTGCTCAAAGCTTAGCTCTTATCTTAGAAGATGATTTAGCAAAACTGCGCATGACTTTGTATTATACGGCTTATGATGATAATGCCACCATTTCAACCTTTATCAAATTTGAAAATTTATCTGATAAGCCTGTTATTCTTCATCGTGCTTTATCAACAATGTTTGATTTACCTGCCAGCCATTATGATGTGATAACTTTTCAAGGAGCTTATGCTCGCGAGAAGACAGTCCGACGACATCAAGTTGAACAAGGCTTGTTTAAGATAAGTTCTAATCGAGGAGCTTCAGGACATGCCCAAACCCCCTCTTTAATTTTAACAAATCATGACAGCAATGAATATTATGGGGAGGCTCTGGCTTTACAATTAATCTATAGTGGAAATTTTCAAGCTTTTGTTCAAAAAAATCAATTAAACGAGGTTCGCTTAGGTATCGGATTAAATGATGATAATTTTTCATGGGAACTGCAGGCTAATCAGAGTTTTGAGACACCTGTAGCTTTGATAACCTACACTGATAAGGGATTGACGGATCTGACACAAGAAAGTCATGATTTTGTTAAACGTCATATTATTCCTAAGAATTTTGCTAATAAGAAACGTCCCATTCTCATTAATAATTGGGAGGCGACTTATTTTGATTTTAATCGGAGCAAGTTGCTGGAGCTGGCAGATGAAGCCAGCAAACTTGGCATTGAACTCTTTGTGCTTGATGATGGTTGGTTTGGTCATCGTTTTGATGACAATAGAGCACTTGGCGATTGGTTTGTTAATGAGGAAAAACTTGGCGGTTCCCTTGATAGTTTTATCAAGGAAATTCATGATAGAGGATTACAGTTTGGCCTTTGGTTTGAACCAGAAATGGTATCAGTTGACAGCGAACTTTATAGAGCTCATCCTGATTGGGCTATTCAGACAGACAATAGAGAGCATACTTATTCTCGCAATCAATTGGTCTTAAATTTAGCTAATCCCGATGTTGTTGCTTACATCAAAACTGTTATTGATAAACTGCTGACAGAAAATACGATTGATTATGTAAAATGGGACTATAATCGCAATATAACCAATATTGGCAATGGCAGGACTTACTTGGAAACGCAAATGCAGTCACATGCTTATATACTAGGGTTGTATGATATTGTTTCTTACTTAACGACAAAACACGATAAGGTCTTGTTTGAATCTTGTTCAGGAGGTGGCGGCCGCAACGATTTGGGGATGATGTGTTATTTTCCTCAAGTGTGGTCAAGTGATAATACAGATGCTATTGCAAGACTGCCGATACAATATGGTTCCTCTTATCTTTACCCGACTATTTCTATGGGGGCTCATGTTTCAGCGGTCCCTAACCATCAAATGAACCGTCAGACTCCTCTTACAACACGAGGTCATGTTGCTATGATGGGAAATCTAGGCTATGAATTGGACTTAGCAATTTTAAACAAAAATGAAAAAAGATCTGTTGCCAATCAGATTGAACATTATAAAAAAATAAGGTCTGTTGTACAATTTGGCAAGCTTTACCGTCTAATTAATCCCGAAATTGGAATCAATGAAGTAGCAATGCAATATACCTATGACAATCAGGTACTGGTTACCTATGTCCGTATTCAATCAACCATAGAGATGATGGAGACAACTGTAAAGTTGAAAGGACTAGATGCAGATGCCATTTATGTTCTTATAGAAACTGGGCAAATCTTTTCAGGTGCAGAGTTAATGTATGCGGGATTGACCGTTGATATGCCGCAGGGTGATTATTTGAGTAAACAATACTATTTTATTAAAAAGTAGAAGGAGACACTTATGAAATGGTATAAAAAAATTGGATTACTAGGTATTGTCGGTCTGACGAGCGTCTTACTAGCTGCATGCAGCAAAAATAAGGCCTCGCAGTCAAAGGATGATAAAGTAACAATTGAGTATTTTAACCAGAAAAAAGAAATGGATGCTACCTTGAAAAAGATAATTAAGGACTTTGAAAGAGAAAATCCTAAAATTCATGTCAAGATGACTAGTGTTCCAGATGCTGGTACAGTTCTCAAAACACGTATCTTATCAGGAGATGTACCCGATGTCATCAATATTTATCCTCAAAATATGGACTTCCAAGAATGGGCCAAAGCAGGCTATTTTTATGATATGACGGGTAAAGCCTATCTTAACCATTTAAAGAATCATTACGCTAACGAATATAAAGTTAATCAAAAGGTTTATAGTGTCCCGTTAACAGCTAATGTTTCAGGAATTTATTATAACAAAACCAAATTTAAAGCATTAGGTTTGAAGGTTCCTGAAACTTGGGATGAGTTTGTTAGATTGGTTGAAGAAATCAAGGCAAAAAAGGAAACGCCGTTTGCTTTAGCGGGAACAGAAGGTTGGACCTTGAATGGTTATCATCAGTTATCCTTGATTTCAGTCACTGGCAGTGCTAATGCCGCTAATAAATATCTTCGCTTTTCAAAGCCAAATTCGATTAAACCTAGTGATAAAATCTTAAAAGAAGATATGATCCGGCTCAATCTTTTAGCAGATGATGGCAATCAGCAGAAAAATTGGAAAGGCGCTTCTTATAATGATGCTCTTGTGGCATTTGCTAATGGAAAAGCTCTTATGACACCTAACGGTTCGTGGGCCTTGCCAGCTATTAAACAACAAGATCCCAAATTTGAAATTGGAACCTTTGCTTTTCCGGGCAAAAAAACTGGAAATGGCATAACAGTTGGAGCCGGAGATTTAGCCCTATCGATTTCAGCTAAAACAAAGCATCTTAAAGAAGCTGAAAAATTTGTTAAATACATGACAACTGCTAAGGCGATGCAGAAATATTATGATGTTGATGGTTCACCAGTAGCAGTAAAAGGAGTCAGAGAAGATAAGAATTCACCTTTGCAACCTTTAACTAAATTAGCCTTTACTGATAAACACTATGTGTGGTTAGGTCAGCATTGGAACAGTGAAGATGATTTCTTCACAGCCACAACCAATTATCTAATGACAAAAAATGCTAAAGGTTTAGCTGATGGGCTTAACGCTTTCTTTAATCCAATGAAAGCAGATGTTGATTAGGAGGGATAAGGAATGACTATCAGAAAAGTTTTAAATAAATACTGGGGTTGGACATTTTTAATTGTACCGCTCATTTTACAAGTTGTCTTCTTTTATTTTCCTATGTTTCAGGGCGCTTTTTATAGCTTTACTAATTGGACAGGTCTGACCTATAATTTTGATTTTGTTGGTATCAATAATTATAAGATTTTGATGACTGACGGGAAATTTATGAAGGCTATTGGTTTTACTTTGGTTTTGACTCTGGCCTTGATTGTCGGTGAAATTGTTCTTGGTATTATCATTGCACGTGCTCTTAATGCTAAGATCAAAGGAAAAACTTTTTTCAGAGCTTGGTTCTTCTTTCCAGCTGTTTTATCTGGTTTGACAGTTTCCTTGATTTTTAAACAGGTTTTCAATTATGGTTTGCCAGCAGTTGGCAGTGCTTTGGGAATTAAATTTTTGGAAACAAGTATGTTGGGAACAGCGAACGGGGCGGTTATTGCTTCAATCTTTGTTCTTTTGTGGCAAGGTGTTGCTATGCCTATTATTCTTTTCCTTTCAGGATTACAGAGTATTCCATCAGAGATTGTCGAAGCAGCAGCTATTGATGGTGCTGACAGTAAACAGACCTTTTGGTCAGTCGAGTTGCCCTACTTACTGCCAAGTATTTCCATGGTTTTCATCATGGCTTTAAAAGCTGGTCTTACGGCCTTTGATCAAATCTTTGCCTTAACAGGTGGCGGTCCAAATAATTCAACAACATCATTAGGCCTTTTGGTTTATAACTATGCCTTTAAGAGTAATCAGTACGGTTATGCTAATGCCATTGCTTTGATTTTATTCATTATCATTGGAATTGTTTCTGTGCTGCAAATTAAACTCTCTAAGAAGTTTGAAGTTTAGAGGAGACTGATGCTATGAAAAAAGAAGAAAAATAAATTATTTTTGGAAATATGTACTTTTGACTGTTGGTGGCATCCTGATTTTGATCCCACTGATGGTTACTGTCTTTAGTTCTTTTAAGAAAACTAAGGATATTATGAATCATTTTTTTGCCTTTCCAAATCCTATCACTTTGGATAATTACAAACGTTTGTTAGCTGATGGTGTTGGCGGCTATTTTTGGAATTCAACGGTGATTACTGTTTTATCCGTTTTGGTGGTCATGCTCTTTATCCCTGCAGCGGCTTATTCCATTGCGCGTAACATGTCTAGAAGAAAAGCTTTCAATATCATGTATAGCCTGTTGATTCTGGGAATTTTCGTTCCCTTCCAAGTTATCATGATTCCTATTACGGTTATGATGAGTAAATTAGGCTTGGCTAATATGTGGGGATTAATTATTCTGTATTTAACTTATGCTATTCCGCAGACACTCTTCCTTTACGTGGGTTATATCAAACTAAGTGTACCTGATAGTTTAGATGAAGCAGCTGAAATTGATGGTGCGGATAAATTGACAACTTATCGTAAAATCATTTTCCCTATGTTAAAACCAATGCACGCAACAACTCTGATTATTAATGCACTTTGGTTCTGGAACGACTTTATGTTACCATTGCTGATTCTTAATAAGGATTCAAGTATGTGGACGCTTCCTCTTTTCCAATACAATTATAGCGGACAATATTTCAATGATTACGGTCCTAGTTTTGCTTCTTATATTGTTGGTATTATTACCATCACAATTGTTTATCTTATTTTCCAAAAACACATTATTGCTGGCATGAGCAATGGAGCTGTGAAGTGAGAGCTATAGATAATGGCCGCTTAAGCAGCTCTTCATCAACTAACGCCAGCCGCTATGGCGATCTGCCTAAGCTTCCCACTAGCTCGCCAACCGCAATAAGATCGATTGCTTCTGGCTCGCGTCGCAGGAGCTAAAGATGTGGCTGTTATTTTTAGGTTGAACTGGTATAAATCAAAATTAATTAGAGGAGATAAAATGCCGATTACAAATAAAACAATGTTGATTACTTACGCAGACAGTTTGGGTAAAAATTTGAAAGAATTGAATGAAAATATTGAGAATTATTTTGGAGATGCTGTTGGCGGTGTCCATTTGCTGCCATTCTTTCCTTCCACAGGTGATCGCGGCTTTGCACCGATTGATTACCATGAAGTTGACTCTGCTTTTGGCGATTGGGATGATGTCAAACAATTGGGTGAAAAATACTACCTCATGTTTGATTTCATGATTAATCATATTTCGCGTCAGTCTAAATATTATAAAGATTACCAAGAAAAGCATGAAGCAAGTGCTTATAAAGATCTATTTTTAAATTGGGATAAATTTTGGCCTAAAAATCGCCCGACACAAGAAGATGTGGATCTGATTTATAAGCGTAAGGATCGAGCACCTAAGCAGGAAATCCAATTTGCAGATGGCAGTGTTGAACATCTCTGGAACACTTTTGGGGAGGAACAGATTGATCTTGACGTGACTAAAGAAGTGACGATGGATTTTATTCGCTCTACCATTGAAAATTTAGCAGCCAACGGCTGTGATCTCATTCGTTTGGATGCTTTTGCCTATGCTGTTAAAAAACTAGATACGAATGATTTCTTTGTTGAGCCTGAAATCTGGACTCTGCTAGATAAAGTTCGTGATATAGCCGCTGTATCGGGTGCGGAAATCTTGCCGGAAATTCATGAACACTATACTATTCAATTTAAAATTGCAGACTATGATTACTATGTTTATGATTTTGCTCTGCCTATGGTGACGCTCTACAGCCTATATTCGGGTAAGGCTGACCGTCTTGCTAAATGGTTGAAAATGAGTCCGATGAAACAGTTCACCACCCTTGATACACATGACGGTATTGGTGTGGTTGATGTTAAGGATATCCTGACTGACGAAGAAATTACCTATACTTCTAATGAGCTTTATAAGGTCGGTGCCAATGTTAAGCGTAAGTATTCAACTGCTGAATATAATAACTTGGATATCTATCAAATCAATTCGACCTACTATTCTGCACTGGGTGATGATGATCAAAAATACTTTTTGGCTCGCTTGATACAAGCTTTTGCTCCCGGTATTCCACAGGTTTATTATGTTGGCTTTTTAGCTGGCAAGAATGATCTCGAATTACTGGAAAGCACTAAAGAAGGGCGCAATATCAACCGTCATTACTATAGTAGTGAAGAAATTGCTCAAGAAGTGAAGCGACCGGTTGTCAAGGCACTTTTAAATCTCTTTACTTACCGCAATCAATCAGCAGCTTTTGATTTGGATGGCCGTATTGAAGTGGAAATGCCAAACGAAGCAACCATTATCATTAAGCGTCAAAATAAAGATGGCAGTCATGTCGCAAAAGCAGAGATTAATCTCCAAGATATGACATACAGAGTAACAGAAAATGATCAAACAATAAGTTTTGAATAATTAGGAGAGAGACTATGGTTGAACTAAATTTAAATCACATTTATAAAAAATACCCTAACAGCAGTCATTACTCTGTTGAAGATTTTGACTTAGATATCAAGAACAAAGAATTCATCGTTTTGTTGGTCCTTCAGGTTGCGGGAAATCAACAACCCTTCGGATGGTTGCTGGTTTGGAGGATATTACCAAGGGCGAACTTAAAATTGACGGTGAAGTGGTCAATGATAAGGCGCCCAAAGATCGGGACATTGCTATGGTTTTCCAAAACTATGCGCTTTATCCTCATATGAGCGTTTATGATAATATGGCTTTTGGTCTAAAATTGCGTAAGTATTCCAAAGAAGCCATTGATAAGCGTGTCAAAGAGGCTGCGCAAATTCTTGGTCTGACCGAATTTTTAGAACGTAAGCCAGCTGATTTGTCAGGTGGGCAACGTCAACGTGTGGCTATGGGACGGGCGATTGTTCGTGATGCCAAGGTCTTTTTAATGGATGAACCCTTATCAAATTTAGATGCTAAATTGCGGGTATCTATGCGGGCAGAGATTGCGAAACTTCATCGTCGTATCGGCGCAACGACCATTTATGTTACCCATGACCAAACGGAAGCCATGACCTTGGCTGACCGTATTGTTATTATGAGTTCAACAAAAAATGAGGATGGCTCAGGTACAATTGGCCGTGTGGAACAGGTAGGAACTCCTCAAGAACTTTATAACCAGCCTGCTAATAAATTTGTTGCTGGTTTTATCGGCAGTCCATCCATGAACTTCTTTGATGTTATTATCAAAGATGGGCATCTGGTCAGCAAGGATGGTTTAACAATTGCTGTTACAGAAGGGCAGCTTAAAATGCTTGAGTCTAAAGGTTTTAAGAATAAGAAATTAATTTTTGGTATTCGTCCGGAGGATATTTCCAGCAGTCTTTTAGTTCAGGAAACTTATCCAGATGCTACAGTTGATGCAGAAGTGGTTGTCTCAGAATTGCTTGGCAGTGAAACCATGCTTTATCTTAAACTTGGGCAAACAGAATTTGCAGCACGTGTCGATGCTAGAGATTTCCATGAACCGGGTGAAAAGGTCTCTCTCACTTTTAATGTTGCCAAGGGGCATTTCTTTGATGCAGAAACGGAAGCAGCCATTCGATAAAAACGGCTTAAATTGTTTTGGATTTTCTCATTCTCTTGATTAGAACTGAAATAGAATAACACGTCATAATAAATTAAAGGTGGTGATAACATGCAAAAGCATTGGTGGCATAAGGCAACCATTTATCAAATTTATCCTAAATCTTTTATGGACGCAAATGGTGACGGGATTGGTGACCTTAAAGGAATCACTAGTAAGCTTGCTTATCTGCAAAAGTTAGGAATTACAGCTATTTGGCTATCTCCAGTTTATGATAGTCCCATGGATGACAATGGCTATGATATTGCGAACTATGAAGCGATTGCTGACATTTTTGGCAATATGGCAGACATGGATGACTTGCTGGCGCAGGCAAAAGTACGAGGCATTAAAATCATTATGGATCTAGTGGTTAATCACACCTCGGATGAACATGCTTGGTTTATTGAAGCGCGTGAGCATCCAGACAGTTCTGAGCGCGATTATTATATTTGGCGTGACCAGCCGAACGATTTGGAATCTATTTTTAGTGGTTCTGCTTGGCAGTATGATGAGAAATCTGGTCAGTATTATTTACATTTCTTTAGTAAAAAGCAACCCGATCTTAATTGGGAAAATGTAGAGCTGCGTCAGAAGATTTATGAGATGATGAATTTTTGGATTGCCAAAGGTATTGGTGGCTTTCGGATGGATGTCATTGATATGATTGGGAAAATTCCTGATCAACATATTGTCAATAATGGCCCAAAATTACATGATTATCTTAAGGAAATGAATGCCGCTAGTTTTGGTCAACATGACTTGTTGACTGTGGGAGAAACTTGGGGAGCAACGCCTGAGATTGCAAAGCAATATTCAAATCCAGCCAATCACGAACTCTCTATGGTTTTCCAATTTGAACATATTGGTCTTCAGCATAAACCAGAAGCCCCTAAATGGGATTATGTGAAAGAACTTGATGTTCCTGCTTTAAAAACAATCTTTAATAAATGGCAGACTGAATTGGAATTAGGACAAGGGTGGAATTCGTTGTTCTGGAATAATCATGACTTGCCTCGTGTTTTATCAATCTGGGGAAATACGGGCAAATACCGTGAAAAATCTGCTAAAGCACTGGCTATTCTTCTTCACCTTATGCGTGGGACACCCTATATTTATCAAGGTGAAGAAATTGGGATGATCAATTATCCTTTTAAAGATTTAAATGAAATTGATGATATTGAATCCCTTAATTATGCTAAGGAGGCTTTAACGGATGGCAAGTCTATAGAAACTATCATGGACAGTATTCGTATGATTGGCCGTGATAATGCTAGAACACCTATGCAATGGGATGCTTCTCAAAATGCTGGATTTTCAACAGCGAATAAAACATGGCTGCCAGTTAATCCAAACTATAAAGATATCAATGCAGCAGCAGCATTGGCTAATGCAGATTCTATTTTTTACACGTATCAAAAGCTTATTCAGCTGCGTAAGGACTGTGACTGGATTATTGATGCAAATTTTGAATTGCTGGAGACAGCAGACAAGGTATTTGCCTATTTACGAAAGGTAAGAAAGGAAAGGTATCTTATAGTGGTCAATATTTCGGATCAGGAACAAGCCCTAGAGATTGATGTGGACAACCAAGAAACTCTCATTAGCAATACCAATGAAAGCGCAGCTCTTGCCAATCATAAACTACAACCTTGGGATGCTTTTTGTATGAAGATAAGCTAGGATAAAATAAGAAAACAACAGTTGAATACCACTCAAAAGGTGACAGCCTGTTGTTTTTAATGCTTATATCAAATAACAAAACGATTCTGATTTGCTATGACAGTTTGAAGTTTTGACAATGTCAATGTTTCTATTCTGAATCAATATGTCTTGTTTACTAAACGCTGCTTTCTCTTAATGTCAGCTGAGTGGCTAATCTGGTCATGCTTGGAATAATATCAGGGTTAAGGATTTGTCTGTTGAGGATATCAACAGCGGTACGTCCCATTTCTTTGGTATAGACAGTGACGCTGGAAAGCGCTGGGAAAACCTGTTTAGTCAAGGCCGTATCATTAAAAGAAATCAGACTGACACGATTGGGGACAGGAATGTTTGCTTCTTGTAAAGCACGAAGCACTCCAATGGCTAAGCTATCATTAGCAATAAAAAATGCATGTGGTAAGTCTTCTTTGAGTTCTTTGATGGCCTTTTTCATCAAACGATAACCAGTTTGCGCTGAAAAGTCTCCAATGAAGATATAGTTTGGATTGTAGATGTTTTGCTCATAGGCATAATTTCGAAAAGTGCGAAACCGTTGATCAATGAGTAGTTCTCTGCCATCTGTCGTTTTTTCTTCGCCAGCAATCATACCAATTTTGGTTAAGCCATGGTCTAAAAAATAATCTAAAACTTTAACGACAGCATTATCAAAGTCAGTCATTACGCAAGGATAGCCAGCGTTGAGAGTGTCACTGTCAACAAAAACCAGTTTATCAGATAATTTTTCCAGCTCTGCAATTTGATAAGTACTGAATTTACCGATGGCAATGAGACCGACGACATCTGCAGACACTTTACTGATGTCGTTATCAAAATAACGGACAATATCATAGTCCAATTCCTGAGCACGCTTTTCAATACCGATACGAATAGAATAGTAATAAAGATCGTTAAGTTCTTCCTGTTGACTGTACCATTGCATAATAGCAATCTTTTGTCTAAGTTGAGGAGAATTAGTGGTTTTTAAATGTTTCTGATAACCAAGATCGTCAGCAATCGTTAAAATACGATGCTTGGTCTTTTGGCTGACAGATAAGCTTTCATCTTTGTTCAATACTCTGGAAACCGTTGCCTGAGAAACTTTTGCTAATTTCGCAATGTCTTTTAATGTAGCCATTATTACCCTTCTTTCTTATTTCAGTATATCAAAAGAAAGGAAAAGAAATAAATTTAGTAAATTTTAGTAAAATATTGACCTCAGATTTTTAAGATTATAAAATAGACTTGTAAAATCAGAAGTTAGAAAGGATTCTTATGAAAAGACAAGAATTAAACCAAGCTTTTACTCACGTTTTTGGAAGAGAAGCAGACGCTACTTTTTTCTCACCGGGACGTATTAACCTTATTGGAGAGCATACCGATTATAATGGCGGTCATGTCTTTCCAGCAGCAATCACCTTGGGAACTTACGGTGCAGCTCGTAAACGTGATGATAAATTGCTCCGCTTTTACTCCGCTAACTTTGAAGAACTCGGTATTATTGAAATAAGCCTTGATCATCTTATATTTGACAAGAAGGATAGTTGGACCAATTATCCTAAAGGCGTCATCAAATACTTGCAAGAAGCAGGGCACTCTATTGACAATGGTATGGATGTCTATGTTTTTGGAAATATTCCAAATGGTTCTGGGCTATCTTCATCTTCATCTCTTGAATTGTTGATTGGGATTATGGCTGAAGAGCTGTTTGATCTTAAACTTGACCGTCTTGATTTAGTAAAAACTGGGAAAAGAACGGAAAATGATTTTATCGGTGTTAATTCAGGAATCATGGACCAATTTGCTATTGGTATGGGGGCTGAAAAGAAGGCTATTTATCTTGATACGAAGACTTTGAAATATGATCTTGTACCGCTTGACCTTGGTGACAATGTCATTGTTATTATGAATACCAACAAGCGCCGTGAACTTGCTGACTCTAAATATAATGAGCGCCGTACGGAATGTGAAAAAGCAGTCGAAGAATTGAATGTTCTTCTTGACATCAAAACTCTTGGTGAATTGGATGAAGAAACATTTGACGAATATGCCTATCTCATCAAGGATGCTAAGCGTATCAGACGCGCTCGCCATGCAGTTTCTGAAAATCAAAGAACTCTGAAAGCTAAGAAAGCCCTTGCAGCTGGTGATTTGGAGAAATTTGGACGGTTGGTCAATGCCTCGCATGTTTCTCTAGAACACGACTATGAAGTAACAGGACTTGAACTTGACACGCTGGCTCATACCGCTTGGGAACAAGAAGGTGTTCTGGGTGCTCGTATGACAGGAGCTGGTTTTGGCGGCTGCGGCATTGCTATTGTTGCCAAAGATAAGGTTGCAGCCTTTAAAGAAAATGTCGGTCGCATTTACACTGAAACAGTAGGTTACGCGCCAGCCTTTTATATCGCAGAAATCGCAGGCGGTAGCTGTGTTCTCTCAAGGAAATAAAACGATGACAGCATTACTAGATACTTTTGTTAGTAAAATTATTGAAAACAGTGACTATACTGAATTGGATGCTATCTACCTTAGAAATCGGATTCTTGCTTTGGTTGGTGAAGATAATGCTCAGCAGGATACAAAACAAAGCAATCTCATCGCTCTCAAGGATGAATTGGTTGACTTGGCTCTTGCAAACGGTAAAGTTGGCGACTTAGTTGAAGAGAAAGATTGCTTGGGAGCGGAGTTAATGAACTTCATCACGCCAATTCCGAGTCAGGTCAATAAAGATTTCTGGGATACTTATGCAAAGTCTCCTCAGAGAGCTATCGCAGATTTCTATGAACTCAGTAAGCATAACGACTATATTAAAGTGGCGGCTGTCGCAAAAAATATTGCTTTTTCAACACTGTCAGAGTATGGAAATATTGATATTACCATTAATTTGTCAAAGCCTGAAAAAGATCCTAAAGCTATTGCAGCAGCTAAGTTAGCTAAGACTTCCAGTTATCCCAAGTGCCAGCTTTGCATGGAAAATGAAGGCTATCAGGGTAGAATTAATTATCCTGCTCGTGCCAATCACCGTATTATCCGCATGGACTTAGGTGATGAAAAATGGGGCTTCCAATACTCACCTTACGCTTATTTCAATGAGCACTGCATTTTTTTCAACACTGAGCATGTACCTATGGTGATTAGTTGGGACACTTTTAGACAGCTCCTTGACATTGTAGACATCTTTCCCGGCTATTTCGCAGGATCCAACTCTGACCTGCCAATTGTCGGCGGTTCTATCTTAAGCCACAATCATTATCAAGGCGGTCGTCACGTTTTTCCCATGGAAATAGCAGAGCTGGATAGAGTGTTTCACTTCAAAGACTTTCCAGATGTGACAGCAGGTATTGTCAAGTGGCCAATGTCTGTTATCAGACTACGTGGAGCAAACAAGTCTCGCTTGGCGGAATTGGCTGAAATCATTCGTCTGGCTTGGCGTAACTATTCTGATGATACGATGGACATTCTTGCATTTACAGGTGATACACCGCATCACACTGTGACACCGATTGCTCGAAAACGCGATGGACAATTTGAGCTGGATATTGTTTTACGTGACAACCACACGACAGCAGAGTATCCTGACGGAGTTTACCATCCTCATGTTGATGTGCAGCATATTAAGAAAGAAAATATTGGGCTAATTGAGGTTATGGGCTTAGCCATTTTACCGCCAAGACTGAAAAATGAGCTGGCAGAAGTTGAAAAATACGTGTTAAACCAGTATAATGAAATGGCTGATTACCACAAAGACTGGGCTGATGCCATTAAGGCCAGTCATCCAGAAACGAGTGCAGCAACTGTTTCAGAAGTTGTCAAACAAGCCGTTGGGAGAACCTTTGTCCGTGTCTTGGAAGACGCAGGCGTCTACAAACGCAATAGACAAGGGCAAGCAGCTTTCATGCGGTTTGTAGAGAGTATTGGAGTGAAGTAAAAAAGAAAGGAAAGGGTTGGTTCTGGCTTTGTTGGTTAGGATTGAACCCGCCCTAACGACTGTGCAGAAAAGATAACTCTTTCTAGATGCAGGTGTCTGCGTCAAATTTCTGTTTTTGCTCTGTCGTTTACGGGCTTGGTATCTGAATTATGGCTATTTTAGTTTTAGGTGGGGCTGGTTATATTGGTTCACATATGGTTGACCGTCTCATTGAAAAAGGTGAGGAAGAGGTTGTTGTCGTTGATAGTTTGGTGACGGGTCACCGTGCAGCGGTACACCCATCTGCTAAGTTTTATCAAGGTGATTTAGCAGACCGAAAATTTATGAGTATGGTTTTTAGAGAAAATCCTGATGTGGATGCCGTTATTCACTTTGCAGCTTATTCTTTGGTTGCAGAGTCCATGAAAAAGCCCCTCAAGTATTTTGACAACAACACCGCAGGCATGATTAAGCTCCTAGAAGTCATGAGTGAATTTGGTGTCAAATACATTGTCTTTTCATCAACAGCAGCAACCTATGGTATTCCTGATGAGATTCCAATCAAGGAAACAACACCGCAGCGTCCGATTAATCCATACGGTGAGAGTAAACTCATGATGGAAACCATTATGAAATGGTCTGACCGGGCCTATGGTATCAAGTTTGTGCCGCTTCGCTATTTCAATGTGGCTGGTGCAAAACCAGATGGCTCAATCGGTGAAGACCACGGTCCTGAAACACATCTACTGCCAATCATTTTGCAGGTTGCTCAAGGTATGCGTGAGAAAATCATGATTTTTGGTGATGATTATAATACGCCAGATGGTACCAATGTACGCGATTATGTACACCCCTTTGATTTGGCGGATGCTCACTTGCTTGCTCTTAACTATCTGCGCCAAGGAAATCCCTCGACAGCCTTTAACTTGGGCTCATCAACAGGATTTTCAAATCTTCAAATTTTAGAAGCCGCTCGCAAGGTCACAGGACAGAAAATTCCTGCAGAAAAGGCAGAACGCCGTCTGGGAGATCCAGATACTTTGATTGCATCTTCAGAAAAAGCACGTGAGGTGCTTGGCTGGAAACCGCAATTTGACGACATTGAAAAAATCATTGCTTCCGCTTGGGCATGGCATTCCAGCCATCCAAAGGGTTATGATGACAGAGACTGAGTCTTAATGGCAGAAGTTGCATTGAAAAAGTAATAGGAATAATTGAAAACAAGTTTATAAATAATGGTTCTTGGAATTTGCAACTTTTAATTGAAATGGCTAAATCATACAGGAACAGCTATAACTTCATTAAGGAGATCTAATTTTTAAAAACCTTGCCTATAAAAAATGTCTATCTAGACTTTATTTATTCTGAATACTTATTTTTTATGAAATTAAAGCAGAAATGAGGTATAATAGAGAGTACTTATAGGAATAGGAGGGTATTTTGTGAGAGAAAGAAAATTTAGCATGCGATTTCTTGTCTTTCTCATCGCATTTTTTGCTGTTTTCTATAAATCTATTGAGACTGAACGGATTGATTCCAATACGGTTGCTGTCAACCCTGATTCACTCATTTTAAAGCGATTTTTAAAAACAAATCAGTTAAATGGGATCATGATTGTGACAGGACCAGATGGTAAGGCTCAAGTATTTTCAAATCAAAGTAAGGTAGATGGTAGTCCTGTTTCAATTAATGATTATTTTCCTCTTGCTTCCTTACAAAAATTGATAACAGGGGTGGCTATCCAACAATTAATTGATAAAGGAAAACTGTCTTTAAACACACCTTTAAGCAAATATTATCCTCAAGTTGAAAATAGTGAAAATATCACGATACAAAATTTACTTACCCACACCAGCGGTTTGGCAGATCGAAAAGAAGTTCCTCAACAAGTACTGACAACTCAAGAGCAGCAATTGGATTTTTCATTGACCAATTATCGCGTCACCTATCGAAAGAAATGGAAGTATGCTAACATTAATTATGCTTTGCTAGCTGGCATTATCAGTCAAATTAGCGGTCAAAATTATGCGACTTATGTTCGTCAACACTTCTTAACAGCTGGTAAGGGTTGGCATTTTAAAAAATATATTCAAATAAAAGATAAGTCTAAGTTAGCTGCCTTGTCAGTGATGGATCAAAGCACGACTTGGGATAAGCTGTCAAAAGAAGTGACGTCTACCTTTGGAGCTGGTGATTATGCTTCTAGGCCAGTGGATTATTGGAAATTTATGATGGCTTTTATTAACGACCAATTTGTTCCTGTCAGCGAATACCAACGTTCGATGAAAATGACTTCTAAGAGCTATTATGGCGGCCTCTATATCAGCCAAAAGATGCTGCATGCAAATGGTGGCGGCTTTGATACTTATTCTTGTTTTGCTTATTCAAATCCTAAAACCAAACAGGTCATGGTTTTGTTTATCACAAACGGTAAGTATAAGCGGGTCAAATCCTTAGCAGCTAAAGCCTTTAAATTATATGCAGATTCGTATGCGCTGAGGAAAAATGAAACGTCAAAATAAAAAGATAAGGGGCAGCACCATTTAAAAAGCGGTGCTGTTTTTATTAGTTTCAAAGCTGAAACTGCTTGCTTTTCATTGCTATTATTTTCTCATCACTTACCATCAGAAAATCTAAACACCCTTTTTTAACTTTGAGAGACAGTTGCTTTGTCTCTTACAAGCTTAGAAATGCTATAATAACTATAACTGATTCAATCAAAAAACAAATAAGTTTTAAAATCCATGAAAGATTTGTGCTTTAAGAAGGTACATAGAGATAAGATGAAAAATTACGCAGAGTTTTATGAGAAACTGACAAAGCCAGTCAGAACAAGAAGTAAATGGCTTTATTTTGTGAAAACAGTCAATTCTTTAATAACCAGAATAATGCCTTTTATTTATCTGATGCTTTTACTTTACCTTTTTTGGACTCAGAAGAGATGGACTGCCTTAATGCCTTTTGTTTTAGTTCCGAGCTTGTCCTTTGTTTTATTGTCATTGGTCAGAAAGTATCTGAATCAGCCAAGACCTTATGAAAGGTGGACGATCAGTCCATTAATAATAAAGGATGCTAAGGGACAGTCCATGCCCAGCCGTCATGTTTTTTCGGCAGTGGTGATTAGTGTTTGTGTTTTGCGCGTGACTGTTTGGGGCGGAATCATGTTATTGATTTTATCTGCTTTGCTGGCCTGCTGCCGCGTTCTAGGCGGTGTTCATTATCCCAAAGATGTTATTATAGGCTATCTTATCGGTCTTCTAGCGGGAAGCCTGTTGTTTTGGGTTTAAGTGATTTTAGTAAACTAAATTTTAAAGAATTCGTTGAAAAATGTGGGATTTTTAGAGATTAAAATAAAGTTATGTTCTCATATTATTTTATGATAAAATATTAATAGTTTTTATTAGCAAAGGAATCGAATATGTCGTTCAATAAAGAAAGTCAGCAAAGACAAGAATTGCATCAAAAAATATGGGCTATTGCTGATAATGTGCGTGGTGCTGTAGATGGTTGGGATTTTAAGCAATATATCTTAGGGATTCTTTTTTATCGTTTTATTTCTGAAAATATGTCTGATTATTTTGATCGTGCTGAACATGAGGCCGGTGATCCAGACTTTCGTTATGCTGATCTCAGTGATGAAGAAGCTGAAGAAGATTTCAAACCCGATACAGTAGAAGAAAAAGGCTTTTTTATTTTGCCTTCACAACTCTTTGAAAATATAGTCAAAACAGCCTCAACAAATGAAAATTTAAATACGGACTTAGCAAAGATTTTCAAGAAAATTGAAGAATCCGCAATTGGTAAAGATTCAGAACATGCGATTAAGGGACTCTTTGATGATGTGGATACAACCTCAAATCGTTTGGGAGGTTCTGTTAAAGAAAAGAACAAACGCTTATCAGATATTTTGACAGGAATAGCTGGGCTTGATTTTGGCACTTTTGAAGAAAATGATATTGATGCATTTGGTGATGCCTATGAATATCTGATTTCTAACTATGCCTCTAATGCAGGTAAAAGTGGCGGAGAGTTTTTTACACCGCAAACTGTTTCGAAACTTCTTGCTCAACTTGTTATGGTTGGAAAAGAGCATATTAATAAAGTATATGATCCAACTTGTGGTTCAGGCTCACTATTGCTTCAAATGAAGAAACAATTTGAAACCCATATTTTGGAAGAAGGTTTTTTTGGTCAAGAGATTAATATGACTAATTATAACTTGGCACGGATGAATATGTTTCTTCATAATATCAACTATAATAATTTTGATATTCGCCGTGGCGATACCTTGTTAAACCCTCAGCATCTATACGAACGACCTTTTGATGCCATTGTTTCTAATCCTCCTTATTCTATCAAGTGGATTGGGGATGCTGATCCAACCTTAATTAATGATGAGCGCTTTGCACCAGCTGGTAAATTAGCTCCTAAATCAAAAGCTGATTTTGCCTTTATTATGCACAGTCTTAGCCATTTATCCAATAAAGGTCGTGCAGCAATTGTTTGCTTTCCTGGAATTTTTTATCGCGGAGGAGCTGAGAAGACAATCCGTCAATACTTGATTGATAATAATTTTGTTGAAGCTGTTATTGCCTTGCCTGATAATCTTTTTTATGGAACAAGCATTGCAACCTATATTTTAGTTTTGGCAAAAAATAAACCTGAGGATAAAACACTCTTTATTGATGCTTCTTCAGATGAAAAATCTACGGTTTCTGGTAAGAATAAATTTTATGAGGCAGTAACCAATGGCAAGATATTAAACTCAAAAAATATCGAAGCTATTGTTGAATTATTTAAAAATAAAGAAGATGTTGATTATGAGGCTAAACTTGTTGATAATAATCTGATTGCTGAGGAAAATGATTACAATTTATCTGTATCAACCTATGTTGAAAAGCGTGACACACGCGAGATTATCAATATTGATGAACTCAACAAAGAAATCGCCGAAACGGTCAAGAAGATTGATCACCTACGCAGTGAGATTGATAAAATCGTGGAGGAGCTGAGCCATGACTAAAATTGAAGACATGATCAAAGAACTCTGTCCAGATGGCGTAGAGTGGAAAGAGTTATGGGAAGTAACAATTTGGGATAAAAATTTAATAGTGTTTCAAAATTTAAACAACAATTAGTTGATAAATATGAATATTTGCTAGCTAAAGACCTCTCTCAAATGGTGGTCTCAGATGGGGATATTAAAATATTGACAACCAGTCCAAGTAATTTATGGACAACGGAGTATGTTGCAGGAGGGGAGTTTTTGATAAAGAAATAGTTGCAATACCATGGGGAGGTAATCCCATTGTTCAGTATTACAAAGGTAAATTTATTACAGGCGATAACAGAATTGCCAGAGTAAAAAATGATGACGAATTGTTAACCAAATACTTATATTATTATTTACAAAATAATTTGAAATTAATTTCTAGTTTTTATAGAGGCTCTGGGATTCAACATCCAGATATGTCGAAAGTTTTAGATACAAAGATCCCCATCCCACCTCTAAAAATTCAAGAAAAAATCGTGCAAATACTTGACAAATTCACGGATTATGTCACAGAATTGACCTCAGAATTGACCTCAGAATTGACCTTACGCCAAAAGCAATATTCTTTTTATCGCGATAAACTGCTTTCTTTTGAAGATGAGGCTTATCAGGTCGAGTGGAAGACGCTGGGGGAAATAGCTGAATGTTTAGCTGGTGCAACTCCTAAAACTTCTAATTCGTCATATTGGGGAAATGGCACTATTCCGTGGATGAGTTCAGGAGAAGTAAATAAAGGTTTTGTTTACGACACGGAGAAAAAAATTACCCAAGAAGGTTATGATAGTTGCAGCACTAAAATTGTTCCAAAAGAGACAGTTGTCATTGCATTAGCAGGACAAGGTAAGACACGTGGAACGGTAGCTATTACAAAGATTGAATTGTGTACAAATCAATCACTGTGTTCGATTGTTCCAAAAGATGATGTGAACAGCCATTATTTGTATTATTACCTTAAAGGGCAATACCAAAAATTTCGTGACATTTCTTCTGGTGAAGGGACTAGAGGAGGATTAAACTTAAAAATGGTAAGGGATTTCAGAATCCCTGTTCCACCCCTTGATATTCAATCCCGTATTGTCCAAGTCCTTGATAATTTTGATACGGTTTGTAATGACCTTAACATCGGACTTCCCAAAGAAATCGAACTTCGTCAAAAACAGTATGAATATTTTAGAGATAAACTCTTGATCTTCACCGCCGAAGGCGTGTACACTGACAGTACAGTACAGTACAGACAAGACCTGATTAGGCTCTTGCAGTGGGTCTTTGGACCAATTAAGGTTAGTCTGGGGAGTATTTGTAGTATTTCACGAGGTAAGCGACTTATTAAAAGTCAGCTAAATAAAAATGGCAAATATCCTGTTTATCAAAATAGTCTTATTCCTTTGGGTTACTTCAATGAAACGAATGAGGAAGCTAATACTACATTTGTTATTAGTGCAGGTGCTGCTGGTGAAATTGGATTTAGTAAACAACCTTTTTGGAAAGCTGATGATGTATGGACAATGAGTTCTGAATTTATCAATCAAAGATTTTTATATTATATGCTTTTGAGCAATCAACCTAAGATTAAAGGCCAAGTAAGAAAGGCTAGTATACCGAGATTATCTAAAAATGTAATTGAAAACTTAATCATTTGTCTACCTGAAAGTGAAGGACAATCCCGCATTGTTTCCGTTTTAGACAAATTTGACACTTTGACCAATTCTATCTCTGAGGGATTACCCAAGGAAATCAATCAGAGACAAAAGCAGTATGAGTATTTTAGGGATAAATTGTTAACATTTTAGGAGTGAAGCAAATGAGATTTGCTAATTTAACAGAGGTTGCAGTTGAGCTAAAAAATCTAATAAAAAGGTTCAATTGCTTTATGCCTTTAATGGCACAGGGAAAACACGACTGTCCATGGCTTTTAAAGAATTAGTACAACCAAAGAATATAGAGGATGAAACAGATGATTTATCTAAAAAGATTATTTACTTTAATGCCTTTACGGAAGATTTATTTTATTGGGACAATGATTTAGAATTTGATAGGGATAGAAAACTGAATATCAATTCCCAGTCTAGTTTTATGAACTTTATTTTCTCAGAAGAAGGCCGAGAAAAAGATATAATTGATAATTTTCACCGTTATACCTCATCACATTTAGAACCCGTATTTAATCCAAGCGGGACAGAAGTGGCTTTTAATTTACTGACTGATAATGAAGAACTTCAGCATATTAAAATCTCTCGTGGAGAAGAGAGTAATTTTATTTGGTCTATTTTTTATACTTTGATAGAGGCTGTTGTAGAAGTCCTTGCTGATGAAGAAGGGGATCGTACGACAGCTATGTTTGACAATCTTGAATATATTTTTATAGACGATCCTATTTCTTCCCTAGATGATAATCATATTATTGATGTGGCACTTGATTTGGCATTTTTAATCAAGAAGAGTAATGAGGAACAAACGGAATTAAAATTTATTCTAACCACTCATCACCCTTTATTTTATAATGTCTTATTTAATGAACTAGGAGGTGCTGTTAAGCATACATTGTCAAAAGTTGACCAAAACTATGAGTTGACGACCAATCCACCTGAAAAAGATGCTCCCTTTGCTTATCATCTAGTTGTCAAAAAAGAACTTCAAGAGGCAATCAGTCAGGGTCGTGTTAAAAAGTATCATTTTAATTTACTGAGAAATTTACTTGAAAAGACTTCGACTTTTTTGGGATACACGAACTGGGGTGAATGCATAGATTCTGAAGAGAGACAGGCCTATATCAGAAGGATTAACCTGTATAGTCATAGTGGGCACTCAGAACATGAGTATGGGGAGCTTGAACCGCAAGAACAAAAGCTTCTGGAGTATGTCTTTAATCAGTTTATAGAAGATTTTAAATGGAAATAAAACAATGAAAGCAAGAAATTATATTACTTTTTCTTGCTTTTTTGATATAATAGTAATAAAAGGAGTTGATAATATGGTTGTAAAAAATAAGGCGAATATCAATATCAAAATTGATTTAGAGGATAAAGCAACAGCAGATGCTATTTTTGCCCACATGGGTCTAACAACAAGTGCTGCTGTCAATATGTTTATTAAACGTGTCATTGATGATCAAGCTCTGCCATTTACTCCAAGAGTAAAAAATACTTTGGACATTGCTTTAGAGCAGGCTAAAAATGATGATGTTGAAACTTTTGATAGTTTTGATGATTGGAAATCAGAGATGAGTGCCTATGCTAAAGATTAAGCAAACCAAACAATTTAAGAAATCCTTAAAAAAGGTAGTAAAGCAAGGAAAAGATATTAACAAGCTTTTTGCTATCGTAGAATTATTATGTCAAAAATCAGAACTTCCCTTAGCATTGAGAGATCATGAGTTAAAAGGAAAATGGAAAGGCATTAGAGAACTTCATATTGAATCAGACTGGCTGTTGGCTTATCAAGTTTTAGATAACGAACTTGTCTTACTCTTGATTGATACAGGAAGTCATGCACAGATGTTAGGAATGTAAAAATGAAATCAGGAGATTATTCAAAAGTAACAATGCCCGTTGCGGAAATGTCCAACGGGATTATTTTAGAAGAATTTGTAAAAACAGAGCGTTATAATCGAGATGTTTATCAGACTGAAAATGAGATGGAAAAGAAACTGTTAGAGGATCTGGTTCAAGGTCAGCATTACGAATTATTAACCATTCACACAGCAGAAGAATTAATGAGTAATTTGCGTAAGCAAATAGAAAAACTTAATAATGTAACGTTTACAAATGATGAGTGGCAGCGTTTTTTAGATGAATATTTGGATCGTCCTAATGATGGGATGATTGAAAAAACTCGTAAAATTCAAGAGAATCATATTTATGATTTTATTTTTGATGATGGGCATATTAAAAATATGATACTGATTGATAAGAAAAACATTCATCAGAATCATTTACAAGTTGTAAGTCAAATTAGGCAAAAAGGAAGTCATTCTAACCGTTATGATGTGACAATTTTAGTCAATGGTCTGCCCCTAGTACAGATTGAATTAAAAAAACGCGGTATTCCAATGAAGGAAGCCTTTGAACAGATTCATCGTTATAGCAAAGAATCCTTTAACACACAACATTCACTTTTTCAGTATATTCAAATTTTTGTTGTTTCAAATGGGACGCGTACACGTTATTTTGCCAATACAACTGCTCAAAATAAAAATCATTTTGAATTTACCTGTGAATGGGCAGATAAAAAGAATAAAATTATTTATGATTTAGAAGATTTTGCACAAACTTTTTTAAATAAGCAAGTTCTTTTATCCGTTTTGACAAAGTATTGTGTTTTTGATACTAGTGATACTCTTTTGATCATGCGTCCCTATCAAATTGCAGCAACAGAAGCCATTATGCGTCAGATCCATGTTGCGCATGAAAATAAACTCTACGGTACAACTGATGCAGGAGGATTTATTTGGCATACTACTGGTTCTGGTAAAACTCTGACAAGTTTTAAAGCTGCACGTTTAGCAACAGAATTAGATTATATTGACAAGGTTTTCTTTGTTGTTGACCGTAAAGATTTAGATTATCAGACCATGAAGGAATATCAGAAATTTCAAAAGGATTCTGTTAATGGTAGTAAGAATACTAAAGAATTAAAAAGAGCTATTGAGAAGGATGATAGTAAAATTGTTGTGACAACAATTCAGAAATTAAATGAATTCGTCAAGAAAAATCCTGAACATCCTATCTTTGAAAAGCAATGTGTTTTAATTTATGATGAGTGCCATCGCTCTCAATTTGGAGATGCTCAAAGAAAGGTTAGGTCCAGTTTTAGAGCACATTATCAGTTCGGTTTTACAGGTACACCAATCTTTGAAGATAATACTTTAACAGGTATGTTGACAAGTACTATTTTTGGTAAACAGCTTCATTCCTATATTATCACAGATGCTATTCGTGATAACAAAGTGTTGAAATTTAAAGTGGATTATAATTATATTAAACCAGAACTGAATAAATTTAGAGAAGCCGAAGTAATATCTGGACAAGAAAACGATGAAAAGAAACTTAAAAAAATTGAAAAAGAATTACTTTTACATCCAGAGCGTATTTCAACAATCTCAAAATATTTACTTAAAGTATTTGATGATAAAACCCATCGAAATATGCACTATACTCACAAACAAAAACAACTTAAAGGCTTTAATGCTATGTTTGCGGTACAAAATGTTAAAGCGGCGAAAGCTTATTATGAAGAGCTCAATAAGCAACAAAGACAATTGCCAGTAGATAAAAGAATCAAAATTGCTACTATTTATAGTTATGTGCCTAATGAAGAACAGTTAGCATATGGGGCTATAGATTCAGAAAACTTTGAACCAACGAAAATGGATCTTTCTTCAAAAGAATTCTTAGATTTGGCTATATCTGACTACAATAAACACTTTAAAACAAATTTCTCAACAGAAGGAAAGGATTTCCAAAATTATTATAAAGATTTAACCAAACGTGTAAAATCCAAAGAAGTAGATCTTTTGATTGTGGTAGGAATGTTTTTAACAGGCTTTGATGCTCCTACTTTGAATACACTCTTTGTAGATAAAAATTTACGATATCATGGGCTTATTCAAGCATTTTCTCGTACAAATCGTATTTTAAATAAAGAAAAGCCATTTGGGAATATTGTTTGCTTCCGTGATTTAGAAAAAGCTACTAATGATGCTTTGACACTTTATGGTGAATCACACAGTATTTCGGTAGTACTTGAGAAGAGTTACGAAGAGTATATGACTGGTTTTACAGATAAAGAAGCTGGTATTACAGTAAAAGGTTATCAAGAGGTTTGTCAGGAAATACTTGAAAAATTTCCTGATCCAACAGAAATTGCTCTAGAATCTGAAAAACGAGAATTTGTTAAATTATTTGGGGAAGTCCTTAAGCTAGAGAATGTTTTAAGAAATTATGATGAATTTACGCCAGAAGAGCATCTCATTACACCAGGTCAAATGCAGGACATGAGAAGTGTATATGTAGATATTCGAGAAGAAGCATATGGAAATGGTCGAACTGGTAAAAATGAAGAAACTGGTATTGATTTATCCGATATAGAATTTGAAATTGAACTTTTAAAAACGGATGAGATTAACCTTGATTATATTATTAGTCTTATCTCTGCAAAAGCACAAGATAATGATTCTAAGGAAACATTGAAACGGGATATTAGTCGTGTTATTCGTTCAAGCATTGATATGCGAGCTAAAGAAGAACTAGTGATTGGATTTATTAATGAAACACACTTAGAACAATTAAAAGATAATCAGACAATATTAGAAGCTTTTTATGCTTATGGTAATCAGAAGAAAAAGAAAGCTATAGAGGATTTAGCTGAAGAGCTTACATTAAAGGGAGACTATCGTCGATTTATTAATCGTTCTATTGCTCAGGGATATGTATCGTCTTCTGGCACTGACATTAATAATCTAATGCCAGCTACCTCGCGTCGAAAGGGTGCCCGTGAACGTAAGAAACACGAAATTTTAGCAAAATTACAAAAATTAGTGGAGACTTATACAGGGATTTAAAAAGGTGTCTACTTTTAATTTTTTGTAAATTAACTTGATTATGCCCAGATAATTAAGAGATGTCTAACATATTGCCTGTAATTCAATAATTTTCTAATGTCTGTTTTCTTATCAATTATACTCTTAAATTGTTTGTTAACGACCTTGGGCTTCTTTAATTTTAGGCTTAATTATGCTATAATGAGTGGTAATGTAAAACAAGGAGATAACAATGGAAATTGTACGTCAAAAAGAATTTGTTAATCAATATCATTATGATGCCAGAAATTTAGAATGGGAAAAGGAAAATGGGACACCTGAAACAGATGTCGAAGTGACTTTTCAATTAGTTGAAAAAAATGAAGAGTTAAATGAAACGACTGTTGTGGCCGTTTTGCAATTCATGATTGTCCGTGATGAGTTTGTTCTAAGCGGTGTTCTTTCACAAATGGTTAAGATTAAGGACCGCTTGATTAATCAGCCGAGTGAATTTTCACAAGAGGAAGTGGCGACTTTAGCGGCACCTTTGCTTGATATTTTAAAACGCATGACCTATGAAGTGACTGAAATTGCACTTGATAAAGAAGGCGTTAGCTTGGAGTTCTAAAAAAGATGAAATTAGCTGTAATCACTGATTCATCAGTCTACCTTCCTCAAGGCTTTGCTCAAAGAGAAGATCTGTTTATCCTTGATATTGCTATTACTATTGATGGAAAGACTTATATTGAAGGTAAAAATCTATCTCTTGATGAATTCTATACTAAGATGGCTGCTTCCAAGGCATTACCCCAAACGAGCCAGCCTAATTTGGCTGAGTTAGATGATTTACTGACCAACTTGGAAGAAGAAGCCTATACCCATGTTATCGGTCTTTTTCTGTCTGGTGGCATTTCAGGATTTCACCAAAATATTCAATATCTAATTGCTGAACATGATAAGCTTGAAATTGCCTTTCCTGATACTAAAATCACTTCCAGTCCCATGGGATTAATGGTAATGGAGGCTTTGAAGTGGGGCAGGGAAGAATTAGCGTTTGAGCAGATTTTGGTCAATCTTCAAGTGATGATTGATAAAACAAATGCTTTTATTATGGTTGATGATCTTAATCATTTGGTCAAGGGCGGCCGTTTGTCGAATGGTTCAGCTCTCTTAGGTAATCTTTTGAGTATCAAACCTATCCTTTATTTTACGGATGGCAGGATTGAAGTTTTTGAAAAAGTTAGAACTGAGAAAAAGGCTATCAAGCGTTTGATTTCTATCATAGATGAGGTTACTGCTGATGGGTCTTATATGGTCTATATTATTCATGCCAATGCTAGAGGTAAGGCGGAAGATTTGCAAAAGCGTTTAATTGATCATGGTTATACCAAAAATCTTGCCATTGTTCCTTTCAATGGTGTTATTGCAACCCATCTGGGTGAGGGAGCTATTGCACTTGGTGCTATACCGATTATTTAAGGAGATAGGAAATGAGTATTAAAGTTATTGTTGCAGGTTTTAAAGGCAGAATGGGGTCAACAGCTGTTGATATGATTAAAAATGATAGCGAGCTTGAATTAGCAGCACTTTTGGATCCTTTTGCAGCTGAAAAAGAAATTGATGGAGTGCCTGTCTTTACGGATAAGAATGACCTTGTTGGCCTTGATGCTGAGGTTTGGGTTGATTTTACCATCCCTAAAGTCGCTTATGAAAATACACATTTTGCCCTTGAAAACGGTTTTCGTCCAGTTGTGGGAACAACAGGTTTTACGCAAGAGCAGATTGCAGAGTTAATAACTTTGTCTGCTGATAAAAAATTGGGCGGCTTGATTGCACCAAACTTTGCTATTGGAGCTGTCTTGCTGATGGAATTTGCTGCTAAGGCTTCTAAGTATTTCCCTGATCTTGAAATCATTGAATTGCATCATGATAAGAAAAAAGATGCTCCAAGCGGAACAGCAGTTAAAACAGCTGAGCTGATTCGAGAAGCACGTGCTTATAAAAAACAGGGAGCAGCAGATGAAGAAGAAACGCTAGCTGGTGCACGCGGTGCTGAATTTGATGGTTTTAGAATTCATAGTGTTCGTTTGCCGGGGCTTGTTGCTCACCAAGAGGTCATTTTTGGAGCTCAAGGAGAGGGTTTGACACTGCGTCATGATTCTTATGATCGGATTTCTTTTATGAGTGGCGTTAATTTAGGAATCAAAGAAGTGGTACAGCGAGAGCAGCTCGTTTATGGTTTGGAACAGTTACTATGAGATTAAAACATTTGCCTTCTGAATTTCAGGAGGCTTTACCAGTATTAGAGAAAATTAAGGCAGCAGGATTTGAAGCTTATTTTGTTGGCGGCAGTGTTCGTGATGTTCTTTTAGGGCATCCTATTCATGATGTGGACATTGCCAGCAGTTCTTATCCTGAAGAGACGAAAAGGATTTTTCCTCGGACGGTTGATATTGGCATTGAACACGGAACTGTTTTGGTTTTAGAGAATGGTCATGACTATGAAGTGACAACTTTTCGTACCGAAGATGTTTATGTCGATTATCGCAGGCCCAGTCAGGTCTCTTTTGTGCGTTCTTTAGAAGAGGATCTCAAGCGCCGTGACTTTACCATCAATGCCTTTGCGCTTGATGAAAAGGCTAATATCATTGATAAATTTAATGGTCTAGCAGATTTAGAACAAAAAATACTGCGGGCAGTCGGCAATGCTGCTGAACGTTTCAATGAAGATGCCTTGCGCATTATGCGTGGTTTGCGCTTTGCTGCTCATTTGAATTTCGATATTGAGAAAAAAACGTTCATAGCTATGAGAGAACATGCGCCCTTGCTGGAAAAAATTTCTGTAGAGCGCTCTTTTATTGAGTTCGACAAGCTCTTGCAGGCTCCTTATTGGCGTAAAGGAATAAACTGTTTAATTGCCAGTCAAGCTTATGATTATCTGCCTTTTTTGCAAAGTACTGCGGCTAAGTGGCAGCAGCTGCTGATGGACTTGCCAGAGGATTTCATTTTTTCAGCCTCTGAACAAGCTTGGGCAGCAGTACTGTTGTATTTGAATGTTGAAAATCCTAAAATCTTCTTAAAAAGTTGGAAGACCTCTAATGATTTTCAAAAAACAGTGGAAAAACTACTAGCTATTTACAGATTACGCGAGGATAGGCAAATCAAAAAAGCTGATGTTTACCATTATAGTGCACCTTTGTTAATCCTTGTCGAAGAGTTACGTCAAGCTCAAGGCTTAACAGTTGATTTTGAACGCATTAAGGAGCTGGATGAAGCTTTAACCATTCATGACAAGCATGAAATTGTGGTTAAGGGTGGCGATTTAATGGCGGCCTTTGATGTGAAACCGGGACCAGACTTGGGAAGGCTCTTGCACCAAATAGAAAGTCTTATTGTTGCTGGAAATTTAGCCAATGAACGACAAGCAATTTTGGATTTTGTCAGAAAGGAAATCGACTAAGAATGAGTGATTTTATTGTTGAAGGGTTAAGTAAAACAGTTGGCGATAAGACTGTCTTTCAGGATATTTCTTTTATTATTCATGAGAAAGACCGCATTGGCATCATTGGTGTCAATGGGACTGGAAAGACCACCCTTCTTGATGTTATCTCTGGCAGATTAGGATTTGATGGTGACAACTCGCCTTTTTCTGCTAAAAACGACTATAAGATGGCTTATCTGACGCAAGAACCTGTTTTTGATGAGACGAAGACAATTCTTGATACCGTCTTATCATCAGATTTGCGAGAAATGCAGCTCATTCACACTTATGAATCGTTCATGGCCAATTATGATGAAGCTAATCAGGAGCAATTGGAAAGGGTTATGGCAGAAATGGATGCTCTAGATGTCTGGTCTATTGAAAGTGAAATCAAAACTGTTTTGTCTAAATTAGGGATTTCTGATTTATCTCAAAAGGTTGGCAACCTGTCAGGCGGTTTGAAGCGGCGTGTGCAATTAGCTCAGGTTTTACTAAATGATGCAGACTTGCTTTTGCTGGACGAGCCGACCAATCACCTTGATATTGATACCATTGCTTGGCTAGCTAATTTTTTAAAAAACAGTAAAAAAACGGTTCTTTTATTACGCATGATCGCTATTTTTTGGACAATATTGCCAGCCGTATTTTTGAATTGGATAGGGCGCATTTGATTGAATATCAGGGCAATTATCAAGATTATGTGCGCCTGCGTGCAGAACAGGATGAACGCGACGCGGCAGCCCTACATAAGAAAAAGCAGCTCTACAAACAAGAATTGGCTTGGATGCGTAGACAACCACAGGCGCGTGCGACAAAACAAGAAGCGCGTATCAATCGTTTTAAGAATTTAAAATCAGACTTATCTGGTATGAGTACTTCTTCTGATCTTGAAATCAATTTTCAAACCAGTCGTATTGGGAAAAAGGTTATCAATTTTGAACAGGTAGACTTTGCTTATCCCGACAAAACGATTTTGACACATTTTAATTTACTCATTCAAAACAAAGACCGAATTGGCATTGTTGGTGAAAATGGGGTTGGAAAATCAACTCTTTTACATTTAATGAATGGCGACTTGCAGCCCAGTTCTGGAAAGCTGGATATTGGTGAGACGGTTCGTATTGGCTATTTCTCCCAGCAAATCAAAGATATGGATGAAAGCAAGCGCGTGATTAACTATTTGCAGGAAGCGGCAGATGAGGTTACCACAGCTGTCGGGGCAAGCAGTGTGACTAGTTTCTTAGAGCAATTTCTCTTTCCGCGCTCAACACATGGGACAGTTATTTCTAAATTATCAGGTGGTGAGAAGAAGCGTCTTTATTTACTCAAAATCCTGATTGAAAAGCCCAATGTCTTGCTCTTAGATGAGCCGACCAACGACCTTGATATTGCGACTTTGACAGTTCTTGAGAGTTTCTTGCAGGATTTTTCTGGTCCTGTCATTACGGTTAGTCATGACCGTTATTTCCTAGACAAAGTAGCCAATAAAATCCTCGCTTTTGAACATAATACCATTCGTAAATTTTTTGGCAATTATACCGATTATCTAGATGAGAAAGCGTTTGAAAAAGACAGCTCTGCCATGCTAGTCAAAAAAGAAGCAGCAAAGGTTGAGAAAGAAAAATCAGAGCGCAAACGCATGTCTTATTTTGAAAGGCAAGAATGGGCGACGATTGAGGATGATATAACAGCTTTAGAGGAAAGTATCGAAAACATCGAAGCAGCCATGCAGGAACATGCTTCAGATTATGGTCAACTGGCTAGTCTGCAGCATGATTTAGATACTGCCAATGAGCAGCTTTTTGAAAAATATGAGCGCTATGAATACTTGAGCGAACTGGAGCAATAATGCAGTTACGATCTATTGAGAAAACAGACAATGCAGCAGTAGCTGCGCTTATTCGTCATTCTTTGGAAAAGGAGCATTTAGCTATTCCGGGAACGGCTTATTACGATCCCTACTTAGATGATTTAGCTGGCTATTATCAATCCGTTCCTAGAGCAGCTTATTTTGTCTTGGAAAACTGTGGTCAGATTGTTGGAGCTGGCGGTTTTGCTCCCATTTCTTCAACTATTGCTGAGCTGCAAAAATTATATGTAGCAACTCAATGTCAAGGACAAGGTCTATCCAGCATGCTCTTAAGGTCTATCTTTGAAGAAGCCAAGAAAAGAGATTTCGCACAAATTTATCTAGAGAGTTCCAGCCAGCTGGCACAGGCTGTTAAGGTTTATAAACATTTTGGGTTTATACCCTTAGAAAAGCCATTGGCAAATGATGCTGGTCATACAGCCATGAATGTGTGGATGATAAAGGATTTGTAAAGGAAAGGAAATAAGATGACATATATTTGGTCTCATTTAAAAAAATATCCCAAATGGTTACTATTGGACATTCTTGGTGCTCTTTTATTTGTTGTTGTCAATTTGGGCTTACCGACAGCTTTAGCACGAATGATTGATCAAGGAATCACACCGGCTGATAAACAAGCTCTTTATTTTTGGGCTTTTATTATGTTTATCATTGTTCTCTCAGGAATAGTCGGGCGTATTACTTTAGCCTATGCTTCGGGCAGATTAACTACGACCATGATTCGCGATATGCGCAATGATATGTATGATAAATTGCAAGAGTACTCCCATCACGAATATAAGAAAATTGGTGTCTCTTCCTTGGTCACACGTATGACTAGTGACGCCTTTGTGCTTATGCAATTTGCAGAAATGTCCTTGCGGATGGGAATTGTTACTCCCTTGATGATGGTTTCAAGCGTTATTATGGTTTTGGTGACTAGCCCATCTTTGGCTTGGATTGTAGTATTTGCTATTCCTTTTTTGATACTGGTGATTTATTATGTTGCTGCAAAAACACGCCCCTTATCTGAAAAGCAGCAAAATACGCTTGATAAGATTAATCAGTATGTTCGTGAGAACTTAACGGGTCTACGTGTTATTCGTGCCTTTGCGCGTGAAAATTTTCAAGAAGAACGCTTTGACTTAAAAAACAGAAGTTATGAAAAGACTTCCAACAGACTATTTAAATTAACCGGACTCACAGAAGCCCTGTTTGTTCAGATTATCATTATCATGATAGTAGCTATTGTCTGGTTCTCATTAGATCCGCTTAAACAAGGGACTATCAAGATTGGTGATTTGGTTGCCTTTATTGAATATAGTTTTCATGCTCTTTTTTCTTTTTTAATATTTGCTAATATTTTCACCATGTATCCGCGAATGGCCGTATCTAGTAAACGTATCCAAGAGGTAATGGCTATGCCTATTTCCATTGATCCCAATATAAATGGCATTAAGGAGACTAACTCTAAAGGCTATTTGGAATTTGACAATGTGACCTTTGCCTATCCTGGGGAAACCGAAAGTCCTGTCTTGCATGATATTTCTTTTAAGGCTAGACCGGGAGAAACGATTGCTTTTATTGGCAGTACAGGTTCAGGAAAGTCGTCGCTTGTTAATTTGATTCCTCGGTTTTATGATGTGACTTTGGGTCGGATTCTGGTTGATGGTGTGGATGTCCGTGATTATAATCTTAAGGCTCTGCGTCAGAAAATTGGCTTTATTCCGCAAAAAGCGCTGCTATTTACCGGAACCATTGGAGAAAATCTTAAGTATGGGAAAAAGGATGCTAGTCTGGCTGAACTGCATTCAGCTGCTGATATTGCACAGGCTAAAGAATTTATCGAAAGTCGAGCTGAGAAGTTTGATACCCATCTAGCAGAAGGCGGCAGCAATCTTTCAGGAGGACAGAAGCAGCGCTTGTCTATTGCGCGTGCAGTTGTTAAAAAACCAGATATTTATATTTTTGATGATTCCTTTTCAGCCTTAGATTATAAGACAGATAGTCTCCTGCGTCAGCGTTTGAAAGAAGTGACAGGCAATTCAACAGTGCTCATTGTGGCCCAACGTGTCGGAACTATCATGAATGCTGACCAGATTATTGTACTGGATGAAGGAGAAATTGTTGGTCGCGGCAGCCATGATGAACTCATGAAGTCCAATGCCATTTATCGTGAAATTGCTAACTCACAACTCAATCAGCAAAGTTTAACGCAAGAGTAAAGGAGGTCTCATGAAAAAGAAAACTGTCTTTTTCCGCTTATGGTATTATTTGAAAACCTATAAAGGTTCACTCTTTTTGGCTATTTTTTTAAAAATACTTAGCAGTGTCATGAATGTCCTTGAGCCTTTTATTTTAGGACTGGTAATGACAGAATTAACGGCTAACTTAATTGATATGGCTCGCGGAGTTCAAGGCGCTCATCTCAATATCAGCTATATTACCATGATTTTATTTCTTTATTTTTTACGTGGCTTGCTGTATAGTATTGGCTCTTACGGTTCTAATTACTTTATGACTAATGCAGTGCAAAAAAGCATTTACGATTTGCGTCATGATTTGAGTGAAAAGATTAATAAGATTCCCGTTTCTTATTTTGATAAACATCAATTTGGCGATATGTTAGGACGTTTCACTAATGACGTTGAAACAGTCTCCAACGCTTTGCAGCAGAGCTTCCTGCAGATTATTAATGCTTTTTTGACAATTATCCTTGTTGTGGCTATGGTGCTTTACCTCAATTTGACTCTGGCGGTGGTTATTCTTATTTGTGTTCCGCTGACTTATGTCAGTTCTCGTTTTATTTTAAGGAAATCGCAGCCTTATTTTAAACAACAGGCTAATGCTTTAGGGGATATGAACAGTTTCGTTCAAGAAAACTTAACGGGCTTTAATGTCATAAAACTCTATGGACGTGAAGAAATATCTGCTGAAACCTTTCGAGCTATCACAGAGAATCTACGAGATGTCGGCTTTAAAGCCAGTTTTATTTCTGGAATAATGATGCCAGTTCTTAATGCTATCTCAGACTTGGCCTATTTGATAGTCGCATTGGTTGGCGGCCTGCAGGTCTTAGCGGGTAGACTGACTATTGGTAATATGCAGGCCTTTGTTCAATATATTTGGCAAATCAATCAGCCTATTCAGACCATCACACAATTATCAAGTGTTCTTCAAAGTGCTAAATCTTCTCTAGAACGTATTTTTGAGGTTTTGGATGAAACAGACGAAGTCAATCAAGTCAAGGAAAAGCTAGAGCATGATTTGACAGGGCAAGTGACTTTTCATAATGTCGCCTTTCAATATACTAAAGATAAGCCTTTAATCCGACATTTTAATTTAGATGTTAAACCGGGTCAGATGATTGCTGTTGTTGGTCCGACCGGGGCGGGTAAAACAACTCTTATCAATCTTTTAATGCGTTTTTATGATGTCACCCAAGGAGCGATTACAGTAGATAATCATGATATCCGTAACCTTTCTCGTCAGGAATATCGGAAACAATTTGGGATGGTTCTGCAAGATGCTTGGTTATATGAAGGTACGATCAAAGACAATTTACGCTTTGGAAATTTGCAGGCAAGTGATGAGGAAATTGTCGAAGCGGCCAAGGCAGCTAATGTCGATCATTTTATCCGAACCCTTCCAGACGGTTATAATATGGAAGTCAATCAAGAGTCTAATAATATTTCTTTGGGGCAAAAGCAATTATTAACTATCGCACGAGCGCTTCTGGCTGATCCTAAAATTCTGATTCTGGATGAAGCAACTTCTTCAGTTGATACCCGTCTGGAACTTCTCATTCAAAAAGCTATGAGTAAGCTTATGGAAGGCCGCACGAGCTTTGTTATTGCTCATCGTCTATCAACTATCCAAGAGGCGGATAAGATCCTTGTTCTTAAGGAAGGACAAATTATTGAACAAGGGAACCATCAAAGTCTCTTAGCTGACAAAGGCTTCTATTATGATTTGTATATGAGTCAGTTTAGCGGTAAAACCAATTAGTATTTTTCAAGCTTATTGACTTTCGTAGACTATGGGCACTAAAAACAAGTAAGAATCCCTTGCTTGTTTTTTGCTTTCTCGTGTATAATAGCAGAAAGTAGAAAGGAAATCATTATGGCAATTGCAGGTTTAGTTTTTCAAAAATTACTCGTTTTATTTTTGCTGATGCTAGCAGGATTATTTTTAGCGCAGCGGCAGATTTTAACAAAGGAGGTTACTTTACAGCTATCTAAACTGTTGACGCGTTTTGTTGCGCCCAGCCTTTTTATTTCGTCTTTTATTTATCAAGCATTTACTTGGAAAAAAATGATTTTATTGCTTAGCATGATTGCAGCTGCTTTCTTTCTTCTCATTACTCGGATTGTCATTGTTTCAGTTTTGCTTCCTAAAGAAAGGGCAACGGATAAATATGCCGTTCTTTTTGCTAACGTTGGTTTCATGGGAACTCCTTTGGCTTTTGCAGTTGGCGGCAAAGAAGCTGTTTTCTTTATTTCAGGATTCGTTGTTGCCAATCAAATCATGCAATGGACTTATGGTTTATACCTTATTGCTCAAGACAAAACTGTGATCAACTGGCGATCTATTTTAGTCAATCCGGCTATGATAGCAACAATCATCGGCCTCTTTCTTTTTATCCAGCCTTTTAAACTGCCTATAGTAGCAAGAGATGCTATTGATGCTTTTGCTGATTTAAATACACCTCTGTCCACCATTGTCTTGGGTTCTTATTTCTACAAAGTAAAGTTCAAAGAAATTTTTCTTTATTGGCCTGCATATTATACTGCCTTTTTACGCTTGCTTCTTACGGCCTTAATCAGTATTTTAACGATCTGGCTGCTGCCAATTCATTCCTATCCTGTAAAATTAGCTTTATCAATTGCTGTTATTTCACCTGCTGCACTAAACACAGCTCTTCTTAGTCAGGTTTATGGCGGAGAATATGAATATGGTTCGCGTCTGGTCTTGTTGACAACTGTCTTGTCGCTCTTGACTATTCCTTTAAATATGACTTTTGCAAGTCTATTGTACCTATGAATTGTATTAATAGATTGCCTAAGAAGTCTCATATCTGAAAAAAGCAATATATTTTATTGACAGATAGAAATAGTGTTCTTTTAACAGGATCGGCCTGCTTATGAGAGAGAGTTAGAATAAAAAATCATCTGAGTTTTAAAGAAAGCTGCGGGGTCATTGAACAGCCTATTTATGCAAAAGATAGAGTGAATAATCGTTTTGATGCTTTGATCCCGTTTAAAAAAGCAGCTGACTCAAAAACCAAACAGGCTGTTTGACCAAGACTGAATAATAAATCAGCGACATCAGCCATTTTAGATTAAAATAGAAATTGGAGAAAAATATGACAGAATTAAGTAAAATCCCCGTACGTGACCGTGCAGAGCACAATGCCTACTTTCCATCAGATTACTCGCTGAGTGTCTATACAAGTCCTGTCACACCCTTTGATGGCTACAAGTTCAGCCGAGCCTATACAGGCGGGGATTTGAAGGTTCTCATGGTAGCATCTGATGAACGCTATGTTCAAATGAAAAATGGCAAACTATTCTCAACAGGGAACCACCCCGTGGAAACACTGCTTCCCATGATGCACATGGCTGCAGCGGGATTTGCTATTGACGTTGCGACACTTTCAGGAAATTCAGTCAAGCTTGAAATGTGGGCCATGCCCGAAGAAGACAAGGCGGTCATGGACTTTTATCATGAATACTTACCCAAGTTAGAGCATCCTTTGAAGCTCAGTGACGTCCTGCCTCAGGTGACAGCAGAGAGTTCACCTTATGCAGCCGTTTTCTTTCCGGGCGGGCATGGCGCCCTCCTCAATCTGCCCCAAAGTCAAGAAGTTAAAGAAGTTCTTAACTGGGCTATGGCTAATGATAAGAAAATTATCACTCTTTGTCATGGACCGGCAGCCTTGTTGGCAGCAGCCCTCAATAATGGCGACTTCCTTTTTGACGGATATGAAATGACGGTCTTTCCAGATAGCTTGGATGAAGGCGCCAATCAAGAAATTGGTTATATGCCGGGACTTCTCAAATGGCGTTTGCAGGAATCCCTTGAAAAGCACGGCGTTAAGATCCTTAATGAAGGTATCACAGGGCAGGTTCATAAGGATCGAAATGTCTTAACTGGTGATAGTCCGCTGGCTGCCAATGCCTTAGGAATTCTGGCAGCAGATGAATTGCTCGCCATGGTAAAAAATAAATAGAAGAGAGAAAATATGTCAGATAAAAAAGTATTATTGGTAACAGGTGCCTCAAAAGGAATCGGTCTCGAGATTGTTCTTCGTGGCTTGGAAGAAGGTTATCAGGTCATTGGGACTTCTCGTGATGCTGAGAAGCTGCAGGATGCAGTGGCCAAAACCCATCCAGATTCGCTAGAAGCATTCACTGGTTTGACCATGAACTTTGACCAAGCTAGCATTCAAGCAACAGTAGTTAGTGTCATTGAGCGTTTTGGTCGCATTGATGTCTTGGTTAACAATGCAGGTTTTGCTGTACTTGGTGCCTTAGAAGAATTTAGTTTAGAAGAAATCAAGGCCAATTTTGATGTTAATGTCTTTGGGCTCTTTGCTGTCATGCAGGCCGTTTTACCGCAAATGCGAGCGCAAAAGAGCGGTCATATTATTAATTTAGCTTCCATTTCTGGAACGGTGACGGGCCCCAGTCAGTCTATCTATTCGGCGACTAAGGCTTCTGTTATTATGATGAGTGAAGCCCTTGCAGATGAGGTGGCGCCTTTTAATATTCAGGTGACAGCCATCTGCCCCGGCGGTGTACGAACCGATTTTTTGGACAGCTCTTCTATGCGCCGGCCTGAAAAGCATATTGCTGACTATGAAATGGTTAACAAGACTATGGCGGGTTTGAATCGGCTCAATCATAATCAGAGCGGGGATCCTAAGCTGATAGCCAAGGCCATCTTAGCAGTAGCCGCAATGGATCAGGCACCTCACCGTCTTTATCTGAATTCGGGTGCTATTAAGGGACTTCAAGATAAAATGGAAGCAGTGGCTGCCGAAACCAATCAATTTATGGATCTGAGTTTGAGCACAGATGGTCAAGCTTAAATAACCGACATTTTGAGATACAAGTCAAAGAGAAATCATAATCCAGCAGAAAAAGTCAGAGAACTTCTGGAAACAGGTTATATCCCATCATTCAAGCATCTATGAACTGGGTAACTGATGCAAAGCTGGTTACTGCTGTGTCAAATGCTGGAGGTTTTGGCATTCTTGGTTTTAGGGAACCTTGACTAAAGTCCCTGCTAGTTCGCCTACCAAAGTATTATCGCCTTTTCCGGCTTGCGTCGCTCAGTCCAATAATCTATTGCTTTAAATTTTAAAAAATATAAAAAAGGAAGCTGACTTGTACTGTGCACCCCAAAAGTTAGATTTTTTCTGTCTAACTTTTGGGGTCAGTACAACTTGGCTTCCTTTTGTTTATGAAAAATCTCTGAGATTCTGATTAGGATCAGGATGGGGAACTTGATTGCGCTCACGCTGCTGCCTGCGGTAGGCCATGCCTGATCGCATAATGAGATAATTCATGATGATGAGACTAACTCCGACCAGAATTAAATTATTGCGAAAGAAATAGAAAGCCAGGCTTCCGACCGCCAGAAATCCAGCATATTTAGAGAGAATTGTCTTATTAACCCGATAGATTTCTTGATTGTAGACAGAAGTGAACAAAACGCCGATATAAAAAGCGATCACTGAAATGATGAAGAAGGTGATTCCCAGATTGTGATGGTGGTGGTCAGCCATAAATTCCAAACCAACAGTGAAAAAGAGTAAACTGACAATAATGATGGCATGAGAATAAAAGAGACCATAAATAGAGGTGTGCTGGTGATGATCAATATTGATGAAAGTTTGAATAATATAGAACATAAAAAGACCAGCCATACCAAAGAAGAGCAGAGCTCCTTCAAGAGGAGCGGTCATGAGCGGATAGGTCTTAATTGTGGCAATAACGCTTTCTCCAAAGGTCACAATAGTTAAGAGTTGATTGCGTTCAAGAGCGTGAGGAAAGTTGATGGGCTGCCAAAAAATTTCCCGTGCAGTTCTCTTAAAGAAAGACAGATGCAAGATTAGGGGCAAGATTAAAGGTAGGAAATAAAGGACTACTACCCAGTTGCTATAGGATATAATGCCAGTTGCTACCGGAAGCAAAAGCAACATATAGGCAATCAAGAGACCAATGCTAGTCTTAATATCTTGATTAAATCCTAGTTTTCGACCCTTGAGATAATACTGCAGAGCAATAGTTCCATAACAAAGAATGAGCATACTGTTAAAAACAAGGACATTGCTGTAATGATTTCGGAGATAAGCTACATCAAAGTTAAAGGACAGAGCTAGATTTCCAACCCAAAGCATGAGGACGATGACGCTGTAAATATCAATCCGTCTAGAATCTCCATATTTATTGTAATAAAAGGCTTCATTGTTCCAGATATTGAGCATGATAATACAGGCTGCAAAAAAAGATAACATTTCTGAAAAACCAATGTGTTGGACATGGAAGGCTGAGGTTAACTGGCTGATGGCGAGAACTACGGCCAGATCGAAGAAAAGTTCATAATTAGAAACGCGTTTTGCTTTATGTTTGGACATAATAGCTCCTTTATCATAAATTGTTTAACTTCATTAGTGTATCAAAAAAGTGCAGTCATTCTCTATGTTTTTTCAAACATATGTGATGTGTTTTGCCCAACACTTGATAAATTTTCATACATTCCATAGAGTTTAAAAAATGGGCAACTATAAAGTAGCTGAAGACAGCAAAGTATTAAGGACTTGCAGCTGGTATCTGTAGAATCAATCTGATTTTTGAACTTCTATTATTCAATAGAAACACGAATACGAATGAGCTGTTTATCATCATCAAAAAAGAGAAATCCTGTTAAGGGATAATCTTCATAAATTGAGCCTATCGGTTTCAACCCTTTTCTTTAAGCAGACTTTGAACTTTCTGATAGATAGCTGATAAATTGCTGCCATCACTGTAATCGTAGTAGATGAAGTAGTTACCGGCTGACATCTCATATTCTCCTTCCATATTTTCAAAGTAAAGGTAAGAAGGTTCATAAAAATTAGAAGTCTGAATCTTGTCTTTTAGAAAGAGTCTTCCTAAATATCCATGGTAATCAATATCATTCTCCTTACAGTAACGGAAAAAATCATACATGCTCTGTGTTTTTTCTCTAATGTTCTGATAAGGAGGGCTTAGGGTTAAATATTTTGCAGACAGTTTTTGAATTTGATAGGCGGGAAATTTCAGCTGGGCCAGCTCTGATAAATTTTTTTGAAAGGTATCAAGATGAGCCTGAAGTTGTTTTAGCTCTGAAATTTGTTTTTGAATCAGACGATTCTGCTGTTCAGCCATATTGGCAGCTTCTTCTAAACTATTATTCTGGTAAAATTTCTTAATTGCCTTTAGAGATAGTCCTATTTTTCGAAGATGGTTAATGGTAAAGGCTTGATTTAATTGTTGGAAGGAATAGTAGCGATAGCCGTTGCCTTGGCTGCGAAAAGTAGGAGTGAGGATGTTTTCCTTATCGTAAAAAATCAAATTTGCCCTAGTAATATCAGCCATTTTGGCAAATTGACTAATAGATAGAAGTTCTTTTTGATGCATTGAAAAGATTCCTTTTTTATGATTTTTTAAAAATTTTATCAAAATAAGGCTTGACTGTAAAGTAACTTTATAGTTTAAACTGTAAAATATAGTCAAAGGACTAAATTTATTTACAGAGGTAAAAATGATGAAAAAAACAGTAATGATTAAACATGGCTATTACAACTTGACGGGTCTCCTCTTTCTTCCAGAAAATGTTGATGACAGTCAAACGTATCCGGCTATTGTGATTTCTGCTCCAGCAGGTGCTGTCAAGGAACAGTCACCATCTTTCTATGCTGAAAGATTAGCTGCCAGAGGGCTCATTTCTCTCGTATTTGACACTTCCTTCCAAGGGGAAAGTGGCGGTGAGCCTCGTTATGTGGAAAATCCCTATGTTCGTGTTGAAGATGTCAAATGTGCTGTTGACTATTTGACCAGTCTTTCTTATATTGATTCTGAGCGTATCGGAGCTTTGGGAATCTGTTCTGGTGGTGGCTATGTCATCAATGCTGCCATGACAGACCGTCGTATTAAAGCAGTCGCTGGAGTCAGCATCTCTGATCCTGGTTCATGGATTCGTGACGGTTTAGAGCATGAGATAACACTGGAAGCACAGTTGGCTCTATTAGAGGAAGCTAGCAAACAAAGAACAGCTGAAGCAAATGGTTCTGCTGCTCTTTATGGTCCTTATGTGCCGGAAGAAACTAGTCCGGAAATGCCACGTACACTTATTGAGGCTCATGATTACTACCGTACCCCCAGAGGAGCCCATCCACGCTCAGTTAATAAAGTCTCTCTTCTATCAGTTGATAAACTTTTAACTTTTGATACATTTCGTTTTATTGATAGCTTTTTGACCCAACCAATTCTTCTAGTAGCAGGTACAAAAGCAGATACTATTAATTATTCAAAAGAAGTAATAGAAAAAGCAGCTTCACGTGATAAAGAGCTTTACAAAATTTCGGGTGCCAGCCATGTTGATTTGTATGATAAAAAGGTTATGTTGATCCAGCGGTTGATAAAATTTTTGCTTTCTTTTCAAAAAATTATAAAACTGACAACCCATTTTAATTTTCTTAAAAAATCAAAACGATAGGTGTTATTGAACTGATGAGGTTAATTTCGCTGCTTCTATTTCTATCTCAAAAGGTCTCCCAGACCTTTTACTTGCTGTACACCAGTATTGTCTTCAGGCAATTAGGCAGATCGCTGGCAGCGGCTGCTCTTAGTTACAGAGGTGCTAAACGCCCATTAACTTTGCTACCTTGTGACGTGATCCAAAAAGCCGATACTGCTTTGACAGGCGAGCTAGTAGGGGCTTTAGCCAAGGTCCTCTAGGACTTGGCGTAGAAAAAACAGTGTCATCAGCGATTTTTCTTAAGTCCTTACCTCGTTTGTTTTTGATTTTGTTTGACTATAAGAACACCTCCCTCACAGTTTCATTAACTCAAGAGGGAGGTGTTCTTATGTTAAAAAACTCATCATTAAAGCAGTTTTTCCTATTATAACTAAAAAGAATGGCTGACTATGTTTTTAAAGTATTTTACTTTTTGTTTACTGAGGATTATACTGTTTTTATTTCAGTTGAAAGGAGAGATAAATCATGAACAAGTTATTATATGGAGGTTTTTCTATATGTAAGAAAGTAGAGTTCTTACCATTCTAATCATGAATGATAAGCCGACTTCTTGGTGAATGACGTGACTGACTGAGCGAACTGCTAGAAGTTTTTAAGGAATTTGCTATACTTAGGACAGTCATTTAAAGAATAAAAATCTTGCATGAGAAAAACTGCACTTACTTTCTTAAAAAGGAGGTTAAGATGTGAAATACGGTTATGCAAGAGTTTCAACTAAGGAGCAAAATACAGACCGTCAGATTCATTCCCTCATCAAAGAGGGGGTGGACAAAAAGAACATATATGTAGACAAATTATCAGGTAAGAATTTTAAGCGTCCGCAGTATCGGCGTATGTTAAGAAAATTAAAAAAAGGAGATGAGCTGTATCTTAAATCAATTGATCGGCTCGGCCGCAATTACGAAGAAATCATTGAGCAGTGGAACTATCTATCTAAAGGAAGGGAAGTAGAACTTATTGTTCTGGACTTTCCGCTTTTAAATACTAAAAATACGGTACACGGACTGACAGGGCGGTTTTTAACCGATTTGGTTCTGCAAATTTTATCTTATGTGGCTCAGAAAAAAGGGGTACGATTCGGTCGTCCGCCCATGAAAAAACCGTCTAACTTTGAAGAGGTCCTTCAGCTGAGGCGCGAGGAAAAAATCAGTATACGTGAAGGAGCAAGCTTATTGCAGGTATCACCGGCAACTTTTTACCGCTGGCTGCAAGAATCATGAAACTTCAAATACTATACATTTTGATACAGGTCATTATTGTTCAAAAAAGAATAAAAATCAAGGCATTCAATAGTTTAACACACTTGTTTCTGATTGTATACATTACGAAATAGTGCTAAATTTCTAAAATTTAAAAGGATAAAAATCAGGGTATTTCGTCAGGAATATCTTATATAGAAAGGAATTGTCCAATGTTTTTAATTAATATCACTATCAAAGATGATCTGGTTCCTAAAGAGGAGGCAGAGAGCCGTTTAGCTGGCCATCGTGCTTGGTTCACAAAACAGTTTGAGAAAGGCAGTTTTCTCATTGTGGGTCCTTATAAAGATAAGGGTATGGCAGGTCTTATTATCGCTCAAGCAGATAGTAGGGCAGCTATTGAGTCTATTATTACTCAAGATGCCTACTATCCAGATTATGCCAGCTATGACATCAGTGAATTTACTGCTAATATGGTTGCAAATAATATCACTGCATTTAAAGGAAAATAAAGGAGAAAACAAATGACAAACACAACCCACTCAAAAATCGCTCTTGGAACTTGGTCATGGGGATCAGGCATGTTCGGCGGTAATGCTGTTTTTGGCAACTCACTGGATACAGCAGATCTTAAGGCTGTTGTAGATGAAGCTATGAATTCTGGTCTTAATGTTTTTGATACAGCCTATGCTTATGCAGCCGGAGAGTCCGAACGTATTCTTGGAGAGCTTATTGCCCCTTACAAGCGTCAAGATGTGGTTATCTCTACTAAGTTTACTCCAGGTATGCAAGATGATAAGGCAGAAAATCCTGTAGAGGACATGCTAGATGGCAGTATGAAACGTCTTGGCACAGATTATATTGATATTTACTGGATTCATAATTCAGCAGATGTGGAGCGCTGGACGCCGTATTTGGCTGGTCTTATCAAATCCGGCAAAGTTAAGCGTGTTGGGGTATCTAATCACAGCCTTGAACAAGTCAAACGTGTGCAAGAGATTCTGGCGCCGTCCGGTGTAAAAATTTCTGCTGTCCAAAATCATTTCAGCCTGCTTTACCGCAGCTCTATTGAAGACGGACTTCTTGACTACTGTAAAGAAAACGCTATTCAATTTTTCTCTTACATGGTCTTAGAACAAGGGGCTCTGTCTGGTAAATATGATGAGAATCATCTGCTGCCAGCAGACTCTCAGCGCGGTCAAACCTATAATCCGCTTTTCCCTGCTCTTTCTGATTTACTTGCAGAACTCCGTAGCTTGGCTGCTAAATATGATGCTTCTCCAGCCCAAATCGCAACTGCCTGGGCTATTGGACGCGGCACAACTCCTATTCTCGGTGTAACCAAGGTTGAACAGGTTGAAGATGCTGCTAAAGTCGCTTCAATTGCTTTAAGTGCTGAAGAAGTGGCACAGCTTGAAAACTTGGCGACAGCTTCAGGTGTGCATACACGCGGTGGCTGGGAAGGCAAGGCCTAAGCATTAGGCTAACCAATTTTAAAAGACAAGCTATTGAAAGCCATCCTTGTTATAATCAAAATAATCTGGTAGCTTACTGCTTGGAGTGTCATGTTATTCCCCAGTTCTGGGCTTATTTGGCTGAAGGCAAAGGGGGAATCTTTACCAATCCGGTCTTGCTTGCTCTTGCGGATAATATGGCAAATCAGTTGCTCAGATTATTTTGTGTTGGGAAGTAAGTGGACCGCGGTTTGATTTCTCTGGCTAAATCATCAACACCAAGTCGAATGGCTGAAAACTTTGCCATTTGGGATTTTAAACTCAGCTGGGAAGATATTGATCAAATCAATGCTTTGGATACAAGCAGGAACCTTTATCTGCAATATTAAAACAGAGCATATCCCTAAAGTAATCTAAATTTAATGCAAAATAGTTGACTTATCCCCCACTCTAAGTGATACAATGGTCAACGTTTGCAATTAAAAACAAACAAATCAAAAGAAAGAGGAATGATATGTACACAGAGTTATCAGGAAAAACTGCCGTTGTAACAGGCGGTTCTAAAGGAATCGGAACAGCCATTGCCAAACGCTTTGGTGCTGAAAAAATGAATGTTGTCGTGAATTATTTTTCAGACAGCAAAGGTGCCCAAGCGGCAGTAGACATTATTGAAGAAGCCGGTGGTAAAGGACTGGCTGTTCAAGCTAATGTCGGTGAAGAAGCTGGGGCCCAAAAACTTTTGGATGCGGCTATCAATGCTTTTGGAAGTGTTGATATTTGGGTCAATAATGCAGGTGTTGAAAACCGCAGTGCAACACATGAACTCAGCCTTGAAGATTGGAACCGTGTGATCACAACTAACTTGACTGGCGTTTTCTTAGGATCAAAAGTGGCACTTAAATATTTTGTAGACAATGATAAAAAAGGTAATATCATCAATATGTCATCTGTCCACGAACAAATCCCATGGCCAGGTTTTGCTCACTATGCAGCTTCTAAAGGCGGTGTTAAACTCTTTACAGAAACCACTGCTATGGAATATGCCAAACAAAATATCCGTGTCAACAACATCGGACCAGGAGCTATCAATACACCAATCAATGCTAAAAAATTTGCCGATCCGATACAGTATGAAGAAACAGCTGGTATGGTACCTATGCATCGTATCGGAGACCCTGAAGAGGTAGCTGCAGCTGCGGCTTGGTTAGCTTCAGATGAGTCAAGCTATGTTACAGGTGTGACACTTTTTGTGGACGGCGGTATGACCTTATATCCTGCTTTCCAAGATGGGAAAGGATAAGGTAACATGTCAATCACAAGTCTTTTACTCGCGCTTGTTCCAGCTCTTGGCTGGGGAATCCAGCCAATCTTCCTTCGTAAAATCGGAGGAGATACGACCAATGAAGTTCTGGGATTTGGAATAGGCTCAGTAGTCGTTGGTCTCCTAGTTCAGCTCGTCTTTCATCCAGCTGCTATCAGTTGGGAAACTTTTTTGATTAGTTTTGTTTCTGGTGCCTTTTGGATTTTTGGACAGTCTGGTCAGGTTCGTTCTTATGATATCATTGGGGTCTCTAAGACCATGCCTTTATCAACCGGTCTTCAGCTGATCGGGACTTCACTCATAGGTGTTTTTGCCTTTGGTGAATGGGCTGGTATCTGGAATAAGTTTTTGGTTTTCTTGCCATTGCTATCTTGATTCTTGGTGCTTATCTGACTTCAGTTGATCCAGAAGGTACAGACAGTACTGAAGGCCAAGATCTTCCCCGAGGGGTCCGTGTTTTGCTTATGACCAGTATTGGTTACTGGGTTTACAGTGCAGCACCACGTTTGGTAAATGCTAATGGCTTATCTATCTTTTTGCCGCAGATGCTGGGTATTTTAACAGGTGCTGTTGTTTTTGCTCTCGTAACCCGTCGTGAAGCTCTCAGAGAGAAAGAAAGCTGGGTATCCGGTCTGGTTGGCTTGATCTTTGGTGTCGCATCGCTTGCTTATATCTTTTCAGCCAGAGCCAACGGTGTGACCATCGCTTACATTCTCACTCAGCTTAATGTTGTCATTGCGACACTTGGAGCAGTCTTTATCCTTCGTGAGAAAAAGAGCTCAACACAGATGCGCTTGACTTACATCGGCTTAGCCTTGATTGTCGGAGCAAGTGTCATCACAGTCTTCTTATAAAATAAAGAAACAAATTAAAGAAACTATTATGATTTGGAGGAAATACGAATTATGAAATCAGCAGTCTATGTAAAATCTGGTGAAGTTGGCATTGCTAATGTTGACCGTCCGCAAATCGTTGAACAAGATGATGCCATTATTCGCATCGTGCGTACGTGTGTCTGTGGATCTGATTTATGGAGCTACCGCAGTGAAGATACCGCACCAGATACACCAAACAGTGGGCACGAAGCTATTGGTATTGTTGAAGAAGTTGGCAGCAGCGTGACAACCGTCAAGCCCGGTGATTTCGTTATTGCACCCTTTACTCATGGATGTGGTGAATGTGATGCCTGCCGTGCTGGATTTGACGGCTCATGTGATCGTCATGTGAGTGATAACTGGTCAAGCGGTGTTCAGGCTGAGTACATCCGTTTCCAATATGCCGATTGGGCTTTGGTTAAAATCCCTGGTCAGCCATCTGACTACTCAGAAGGGATGCTTAAGTCTCTTCTTGCATTGGCTGATGTTATGCCGACTGGTTACCATGCAGCCCGCGTAGCACATGTTAAGCCTGGTGATAAGGTTGTTGTTATTGGCGATGGAGCTGTTGGACAATGTGCAGTCATCGCAGCTAAAATGCGCGGTGCCTCACAAATCGTTCTCATGAGCCGCCACGAGGACCGTCAAAAGATGGCCTTAGAATCAGGCGCGACAGCTGTTGTTGCTGAACGCGGCGAAGAAGGTATTGCCAAAGTTCGTGATATTCTCGGCGGCGGAGCAGACGCAGCCCTTGAATGTGTGGGATCTGAAGCTTCTATTGATCAAGCACTTGGTGTTCTTCATAATGGCGGACGTATTGGCTTTGTAGGCTTACCGCACTATGATAAACACCCTCTTGGATCAACCTTTGCTCAAAATACCATAATCGGTGGAGGATCTGCCTCTGTTACGACTTATGACAAGCAAATCTTGCTCAAAGCTGTTCTTGACGGAGATATCAATCCAGGACGTGTCTTCACAGATACCTATAGCTTGGATGACATTAATCAAGCTTATAAAGACATGGACGAACGTAAGGCTATTAAGTCTATGATTGTTGTTTAATTTTCTGTTCTAAAAAGGAACAGAAAAAAAGAGGCAGAGGACGGGACAGAATTTAAATTTATCGTCCTGTTCCCTTTTTGTAAAATTATCTTTTTAAAAAATCAAAGCGAGACCATTTCGCTGACAAACTAATCAAGTGACAAAGTTCGGTCTATTTTTGATTTTTATGGACTGTCATTAGAAAGTGTGAATCATATGGTAAAAATTTCAGTTTTTGGCCGTGGAAATATGGGGAAGGCCGTAGGCAGCGTCTTTGACTATGAAGGCAATCAAGTGGAGTATTTTGGACACGATAGTCAAATCCCTGATGAATTGGGTGAAGTGGTTATCCTTGGGACTCAGTACAAGGACATGGCAGGCATCATAGAGGCTAATAAGGATAAGTTGAAGGGTAAGATTGTCGTTGACATCTCAAATCCCGTTAATTTCCAGACCATGGATGACTTCTACGTCCCTATGGACAGCTCAGCAGCCCAGCTTTTTCAGGACATGCTGCCAGAATCAACAGTGATTAAGGCCTTTAATACCAATTTCTTTGACAATTTGCTCAAGAAAACGGTAGCTGGTCAAGTCAAGACAACGGTTCAGATGGCTGGTGATGATGAGGCTGCAAAAGCTCGTCTGCGCCAATTAATTGAAGCTGGCGGTATCAATGTCGTTGATGCAGGTCCGCTGCGTCGCTCCCGTGAGCTGGAAGCAATGGGTTATCTGCAAATCGTTCTTGCTGTGCGTGAGCAGGTAAGTTTTGAAGGCGGCTATGCCATTTTGAAATAAGAGAAATAGAATGCTGGAGCAAAAAGAACTGTTCCAGCATTTTTTAGGCAGGGAAACTTCACTCAATTGGCGTATCCAATTTTGACAGTCATCATTTGCAGGCGGTCATGGAGCAGTTTGATATCATCTTTGCTGTCTATTAAGTCGAGACCAATATTTATACGCAAAATAAAGACTCAATTCAATTTATGGAAAGCCCATAGTATTGTCATGAAAGCTTATGCGCCGCTAGGGGAAGGACTAAATTCTATGTTTCATGACCCTTATCTGAACCAATTAATTGGCGGAAAAAATACCAGAAAATGGCAGCACAAATCATGTTAAAATTTTTGCTGCAGTCCGGCTTTATGGTTATTTCAGGCTCTCAAAATTCTCTGCATACCAAAGAAAACATTGAGATTTTTGATTGTGATTTTAGGGATGAAGAGATGGAAAATTTCAGAAATATCAATCGGGATACTTCTAATTGGCTGGGCTATCAGGGGTAAATATGATAGCAAAATTGTCCAGTCGGGCGACTTTGTATATCTTAGCATGTGTGATACAATAAGAGCCTATCTTGTCCAAAGGAGTTTTTATGTATTTACGTGTCTTGCAGTATTTTTAGTGGTAGCCGAGGAGAAAAATGTGACCCGGACGGGCGGAGCGTTTGCTCATGCTCAGCCTACTCTGTCTCGTCATCTCAAAGCTCTGGAAGAGGAGCTGGGAGTGGATTTGTTTAAATGTTCTAACCATCGTATCTACCTGACAGAAAATAGGGTTTGCGCTTCCGCCAGCGGGCACGAGATATCGTGGATTTAACTGAGCGGGCCAAAGAGGAGGTGCAAGAGCAGGTCGATTTGTCTGGAAGCTTGGTAATGGGCAGTGGTGAGTTAGCGGCTATGAATGAGTTGGCTCAGGCGTTGGCATATTTCCAAAACCTGCATCCTCAGGTCAAGGCAGTTCTTAAAGCATGATACCGCAATATTGATACGGCTGAGATTTATGGCAATGAAGAAGCAGTTGGTGTCATGCTAAAAGTTAATCAGCATAATCAGCAAGCACAATGCCTTTGAAGGCAAAGCCCCTCTTAATTCTAATTGGTCTATGGCTTATTCAATATGATATCCTGCCAGCTAGTTCTCATCAGAACTAGTTTTTATACTCTTTGAAAATTAAATGTTGTTGGGTTTCCTTGCCGTACTCTAATACTGTCTGCGGCTCGTCCTAGTTCTGATTTTGATATTTTTGAGTATTATTTTGTCAGTCTGGCGTAAAGTATCAAATTTTTGTCATAAACTATCATTAAAATTTGGTGTGCCTAGGATTATAATAAATCTCATCAAATAAAGAAATGAGGAATTTACTATGACACTCACAGCACAAGAAGCAATGGACCGCTTGGATCCGCAAGCATGGACTAAGGTTTCATTGGAAGAACGGCTTCAAGTTTTGGCAGACATCCAAGCTAATATGCGTCTCTACGGCGAAGAATTGGGTCAGGCAGAAGCACAGATGAAAAATCACTTGGTGGGAGCAACTCTCTATTCACAAACAGATGGGATGCTTCAAACTTTGGTGGCTGTTGCTAATGTTATCAATGCCAGCATCTATGTCTACCAAACTCTGGCCGAAACAGGTAAAATGCCAGCGCCCAAATCTGTCCGTGAGCTCGGTGATGGCACTTACGAAATTGAAGTCTTCCCAGTAGCACCTATGGACCAAGCAGCGTCAGTTAGCCAACAAGGGTATCTTCGCGTTGAAGGCAAACCTGAGCAAGTCAGCCCTTTTGACAAAGAAGCAGGTGTTATTGCTGTATCAGGTGCTGGAAACTACAGCTCTTCTATCGAAACCATCAAGGCTATCTTTTTTGATAATAAAACGGTTATTCATAAAGCACACCGACTCAATGAAAAGACAGATAAGGTTTGGGAAAAAATTTTTGCACCATTGGTGGAACGCAAGGCCCTATCTTTTGCAGGCGTTGAATACAGCCGTGATTTGATACAATTAAACGGTCTTGATGCGATCTACTTTACAGGATCAACAGCTGTGGCTAAACAGATCATGGCTTCTACGGATACTCCATTAATTTCAGAACGCGGCGGCAACAATCCAGCTATCATCGTGCCAGGCGATCGTCCTTGGACTGCTGAAGAAATCAAAAATCAAGCAGAGCTCATTGTCTCCATTTCTAAAGGAAATGGCGGAGCAGCTTGCGGCCGTCCGCAAACCTTTATTACATCTAAACATTGGAAACAACGTAACGCCTTCCTTGATGCTGTCCGTGCGGCTGCAGCCGATACTTTTGCCGTAGGAACTTACTATCCAAAGAGTGCAGCTGTGCGTGAAGCTTTTCTTGCCAACCACCCACAAGCTGAAATCATTACGACTGAAGACAATCAATACCCACATTCGGACTTTGTTTTATCCCTGATATGGATCAAGATGCCTATGGTGTCCATCACGAAGCTTTCTGCCAAATTATGGGTGAAGTAGCCTTGGATATCCCTGCAACTGCTGCAGATTTTCTCCCAGCAGCTACTGAATTTGCTAATGAGAAGCTCTTGGGAACACTGGGCTGCATGATTCTCATTGATGATGAAACGCGTGCTGCTCATGAGGACAGTCTTCAAACAGCACTGACTGAGCTAAACTATGGCGGAATCACTGTCAATACCACACCTCCTATGGTTTGGTTTAATGCATATCTTACTTGGGGCGGCTGTAAAGAAACGAAAGAAAGCTTTGTTTCAGGTTTTGGCAATTTCGGAAACGCACTTAACTTTAAAAATGTTGAAAAATCTATCCTTGTAGATCATTTTGCAGCGACTGGTTTCTTATATAATAACCGTCAAGCAACAGATGAGATGAATCAGCAAATCGTTAACTATTCAATTGGAAATGTCTAAAAAATCTCTGGCTTCTGGTCTTGTTGAGAATAAGGCAAAAAGACTGGGACAAAAGCAAATTTCTAGATATTGACGTAAACTGTTAAAAAATAGCAGTTAAAATGATGTCAGTGTCTCAAAAAGCCGGGTATAATGGATTCATAAAGCTAATCCTCAAAGAAAATCATTGTTCTGTCAGGATTATTGAGATACGGCGAAAGTGCAGAAAATACCATAACTTTTGAGGTCACGATCAATATGCAATATGGAATACAGCATTGGGTCAGTATATAGAGCAAAAAAACGATTGGAAGTTCCAGTCGTTTTTGTATCAGTCTAGATAAAAATGAATAAGCCAAAATGGCAGAAAGTGTATCGTTAGCTACTTGACTCTTTTAGACTTAAATGCTTTTTAGATAATGCGCTACTGTTTAAACTTATTTTTCATCTCTACTGAGATTTTGCACCCTCTCCAAAAACTCTTCGGCTAGGCTGGACATGGCTTGATCTTTCTTCCAAATGAGCCGGAGACTGGGGTTAGCAGTTGGATCCAAGGGGCGAAAGGTCAGGTCATCGGGCAGAGGAATCCCCTTGAGGCAAAAAGCTAATCCCAGTCCTGCTTGTGTCATCTGAATTCCGATAGATGGTACATTAAAGGAACCCACAAATTGAATCTTACCAAGACCAGCTCCCATCCAATTGCTGAGATCGGTATAGGAATACTCCTGTCCAAAGGCGATGATGGGATAGTTTTCTAAATCTTGTTCTGTGATGGTTTTCTTCTTTGACAAAGGGTGTTCTAGAGGCATAAGGAGGCCGCCTGTATCTGTCCAAGGAAGGCGGATCTGTTCGTATTTATCCGCATTGACAAGACCAACTGATACGACAAAATCTAACAATCCTTTGTCTAGCTTTTCAAAGGCCAGGTCTGTAGTCATGCCGTGCAAATGGAACTGGGTGTCGGGATTTTCTGTCTGAATGTCCGTAAAGAGATGGGCTAAATGTTTCAGCTGCGGCGATTCATTGGCTCCGATATGGAGCTGTCCGCTGAGCTGTTCGCGGGTATGGATATTGGCAACGGTGGTATCAACCAGAGAGAGAATTTCCCGCGTTTTATGCAGAAAGTATTCGCCATCTTCTGTTAGGGTGATTTCACGATTTCCCCGCATAAAAAGAGTGAGATCCAGTTCATCTTCAAGATCCATGAGTTGTTTAGAAAGTGTAGGCTGTGAAACGTGAAGGCTTTGCGCTGCGCGTGTGATATTGCGTTCATTGGCTACAGCGACAAAGTAGCGAAGGACACGTAATTCCATAAAATTCCTTTCTCTAAGATATTAATCACTGGGTATTAGCTCAGGCTCAAAGATTTAAAAAATGTCATTTTGAATCCCTGAGCGTCAAAAAAGCAGAGTGTGTCCAGAAAGGGCATCTTCATCCGTAAGCAAGCAAACTTGCAGCGACTGCATCCCTTTTTGATACCGCTCTTAGGGTGTGCTCAATTCCATAATTAAAAAGAATAGTTGAACATAATTTTTAAGTATTTTACTTTTATAGTATAGGAGAATATAATAAAAACATCAAGTGATAAAGCTGAAATAAGAGAAAGAGTGTTCTTAACGACTTGCTTTTATCTTTTATTTGTCTAGAATTAAACAGACATTCTAAAAAAGAATAGGAAGGAAGAGATAAAAATGAAAACACTTGTTATTTATTTTTCAAAGACAGGAACAACGAAAGCAGTGGCAGAGATGATAGCTGATCGTTTAGGAGCAGATACTTATCAGATTGAGGAAGCTCAGCCTTATACCTCGGCCGATTTGGACTGGAATGTGCCGACAAGCCGTGCTAATCTGGAACAAGGGGATGATGATAGCCGTCCTGCTTATAAAGGAAAACTGCCTGATCTTTCATCTTATGATCAAGTCATTATTGGACATCCTACTTGGTGGGGACAGCCGCCGCGCCTTATTCAAACCGTAATAGAGCATCTGGATCTGTCAGGCAAGCGTCTTGCGACTTTTGCGACATCTGGAGGTTCAACTTATGTACAAGCACAGACTGTTATGGATAGGATTTTGGATCATCCAGCGCCGGGCTGTGTCTTAAACAATGAAAGAGATATCGTTTCTTGGCTGACAGCCATTGATTTTTAGAAAACTAACTTCACCTAAAAAACATTTACAAAAAAGTTAAGTAAAAAGGAGACAAACACATGGACTACGTTACATTAAATACAGGAGCTAAAATGCCTATTTTGGGATTTGGAGTCTATCAGATTCCTCCAGCGGCTACTGAACAAGCGGTAAGCGAGGCTATCGCTGCGGGTTACCGTCACATTGATACAGCGCAGTATTACCGCAATGAAGCGGGTGTTGGACGTGCCGTTAAGGCTTCTGGTCTGCCGCGTAAAGAGTTCTTCATTACCACTAAGGTAGGAACTTCGGGTTATCGTGAGACTAAACGCCAAATTGATACGGCTCTGCGCAATCTACAGACTGACTATATCGATCTCATGCTGGTTCACTGGGTCATGTCTGATTATCAAGGAACTTATCAAGCCTTGGAAGAGGCTTACAAAGAGGGCAAACTCCATGCTATCGGTCTCTCAAACTTTAATCAGCGTCAGATTCAAGGGATTCTTGAACGCTTTGATACAGTGCCTGCTGTTTTACAAAATGAAATGCATATTTTCCATCAGCAAAGAGAGATGAGAGCATTTACTAAAGAAAAGAGGATTCAGTTTGAGTCTTGGGCACCATTTGGCGAAGGGGCACGTGATATTTTCAACCATCCTGTCATTAGTCAAATCGGCGCTAAATATGGTAAGACAGCTGCCCAAACCATTCTGCGCTTTATTATTCAAGAAGGAGTTGTTGCTATTCCCAAATCGATCAGAAAAGAACGTATGGCTGAAAATTTTGATATCTTTGATTTTGAACTGAGTTCAGTAGATATGACAGCACTTCGAAATCTCAATGAAGATCGCGGCCTATTTGGCTGGAATAATTAATCCTTTTTGACAAACATAATCAACCATCGTTGACTTTGCCTTATCGCATTCCAGTGTTGTTTTTTCGGCTTGTCGCGACGTGAGCCGGAAAAGCCGATCATGCTTTGACAGGCGAGCTAGTAGTGGCTTTAGCCAAGGTCCCTAGGACTTGGCGTAGAAAAACCGGCACTTCCCATTAGCGGTTATTCTTAAGCCAGCTGCGACGTGATCCGGAAAAAGCCGATACTGCTTTGAGCGGCAAATTAGGAGAGTTTTTAGAGACTGGGTAAAAATCGGTAAATCGTAGTGAATTGCGGTTTCGATTTTGTTGTCTCGCCTTCGCACAGGTAATGATAAGAGCTGCTGTCACTTGCAAAGTAAGTGACTCTAACAATCCACTGACTGTTAAGGGGTTGAGGCTGAAAAGCAAGACGCGCAAATGACAATAACCACTGTGCCTTAAATTGAAACCACGGTACAATAAAAAGATTGAAATACTTTTGTCCCAGACTCATAAGACATTCAGTACCAGTGGATTTTCTTTGAGTATAGAAAGCTTGTTAGGCTGTCAGTTTATTCCTTAATAGAGCTGACCTTATAAGCCAAAATTGTTATAATGATACTATTAATATTTTTAGAAAGATTGAGTATGACACAAGAAATAGATGTTTTTGCCCATGTATTGTTGCCAGATTTTTATAAAGAAATGCTGAACATTGAGCCCACGCTGCCCCAATTATTTCCTTTTATCCAGCATCCTCATTTGACCGATTTAACAAAACGCCGTGCTGCCTGGGATGGAAAGACCAAACAGATCATCTCTTATGTTAATGTGAATCCAGAAGATTATCTTGCTCCTGAAAGAGCACCTCTGCTGTGTCAAGCGGCTAATAAAGAATTGGTGCAAACAATCCGTGCCAATCGTGATATGTTTGCGGCTGGTGTGGCTATGATTCCAATGAATAACTTAGAAGCGGCGGTACAGATTTTGGAGGAAACGAAAGCTTGTGATGAACTTGTTGGCGTTCAGCTTTTCACGCGTGCCTTGGGCAAATCGATCGCTGACCCAGCTTTTCATGCCGTCTTTGAAACCTGTGCCCGCCTGCATTTGCCAATTTGGCTTCATCCTATCTTTGATGGCCGTAAGCCTGATAACAACATTATTTTCTCATGGGAATACGAATTGACTCAGGCTATGTTGCAGATTGTGCAGGCAGGGCTCTATCAGGAATTTCCGGATCTCAAGATTATTGTTCACCATGCTGGAGCTATGGTGCCCTTCTTTGGTGAACGGATTCACTACATTCTTCCTGAGGAGCAGGTGGCAGATTTTCATAAATTTTATGTAGATACAGCTATTTTGGGCAATTCTAAGGCACTTGAGCTAACTGTAAACTACTTTGGTATTGACCATGTTCTTTTTGGGACAGATGCGCCGCTTGGTATTGCTCCTTCAGGAGCGGCTCAGGTGATTGCAGAAGCAATCTGGAAACTGCCGTTTTCTGAGAGCGACAAGCAGGCGATTTTCTCTGATAATATTGAAAAAATGATTGGAAAGAGGATGAGATAATGAAAAAACCAGTTGTTCATTTATTTCATTTAGGAGTAGATCAGGCAAATCTTGCAACCTTCCACCAAGCAGGTGTGCATAATTTAACCACTTCTTACCAAAAAGAGGCGGGTACTTTAGCTATGTATGCCAGCAGTCTCAAAGACAATCCCACAGAATTTATCGTCTTTGAAGTTTATGCAGACGAGGAAGCTTATCAAATCCATCGGAATTCTTCTCAATATCAGGCCTATATCCGTCAAGTTGGAGCTCAGCTGACCAAACGAGATGCTTATGAAACGCATGCTATGTTTCTAAAGGAAAAACTGCCATCTGGACAATGGATCGGTTCCCAATATTATTTCTTAAAATTTGCTCAGATAGAAGTCAAAGAGGACGCTCAAACAGCTTTTGAAAAGAGCGTCTTAACCAACATGCGGGTCTCAATGGCAGAAGAAGCAGGTATTTTGGCTATGTATGCCCTTAAAGACAGCAAGAATCCAAATACTTACTATTTCTACGAAGTTTATGAGAGTGCTGCAGCCTATGCCCTCCATCGTGAAACAGCACACTTTCAAACCTATATTGCTGAGACAAATGATTTGTTGCTGAATAAGCGTTTGCTGGATCTAGAAAATGATATCGCAGTGACTAAAGGTGGCTTAGCATATTCTTAAAAGATCTCATGGTTGTACAAAGAAGACTGGGACAAAGGTGTTTCGGTCTTCTTTCCTAAAGTCTTGCTTAAGGTAGAAATTGAGAGCTTTTTGATTTTTAGCATAGACAACAAGGACTAGCTGCTCTTTTAGGCTCTTAGCATGAGACATTAGTCTCTGACCTTGCCTGTTAGGTTTAACAAATAGACCTTAAATATACTGCCCATCAAGGCCGATAAAACTAGCGATAGAAGTAGTCCCGTCCTCGCAGACAGACAGCTCAGTTTGTGGCAGAACGTCCGCACTAAATTTAAATTTTCTTAGCCAATAATTGGATGCAATAACATCATGGGCTTGCAGATTGGCTTCCAGCCAGATGTCTAAGATTCCTTCTAAATCTTTGCTTTCAAATGGACGTATCATAAAGACTCCTCTCATGTTTTGATAATATAATACTCTATTTTGGGGGAAGTTATTTTTTCTTTGACTGTAACCTAACGTTATAGTTTATAATAGGTAGAAAGACAGAATATAAGGAGTGTCTGATGCTCAAGATTTCAGAATTTGCCAAGCTGGCTAAAACCACGCGCCGTACCTTGATTTTCTATGATGAAAAGGGAATTTTTTCGCCACTCGAGACTACTGAAAATGGCTACCGCTACTACAAGCCAGACCAGCTTTACCAATTTGAATTTATCTCTGGTTTGCGGCAGTTGGGGCTATCACTGGAGGAAATCCAGCAGGTTCTTTATGAATCTGACTCTGAAAAACTGGACCAAACCTTGCAAGAATACCAAGTCAAAATCCGTGAAGATATCCAGCATTTGAAGACCATTGATCAACTCTTGGAAGTCAGGCGATCCTACCAACCCTCTTTTCAGGATTTAGCCCTCTATCAGCCTTGCTTGCGCAGGGAGCTTGGTCAGGAATTTTGGTGTTCGGAGCGATCCGTGGATTGCCAGCCTGAGGATATCGCAAAACTCTATGCTAATTTTACGGCAGAGTTGGGTCAACTCCAGCGTCAAGTAACCAGTCAAACAGGGTTTTTGACAGAGCTAGCTTTGGATAACGCTTCTCATTATATGAGCGCAGCCTTTCGCTTTATCAAGGCTAAAAATTGTCTAGGCAGTCAAGTCCTCACCAAATTGGAGAAACCAGCGGGCAACTATGTCACTGTAAAAGTTGACAATACCCTTGAAGGCATCCTTAAAGGTCTTAAGCTCATGCAAGAACTAGTCAAAGAGCAGAAGCTAAGGATTTGCGACTTTCTTTGGCAGCTCAATGCTGATGAAGACTTGATTAAGAATGCTTCTTCCCAATATGGTATATTGCAATATCAAATAATAGAAGGAGAATATGATGACGTCTCTCTTTGATGACATTTCAGATTATAACCGTCCTTTGGCGGCTCGGGTTCGACCAAGGAACTTAGATGAATTTTTCGGCCAGACTCATTTGATTGGTCAGGGAAAAGTCCTGCGGAAGATGATTGAACAAGGACAGATGTCTTCCATGATTTTTTGGGGTCCTCCTGGGGTCGGTAAAACAACACTGGCCAATATCATTGCCAAGCAAACCCAGGCTCAATTTATCACCTTTTCAGCTGTAACCTCTGGTATTAAGGAAATACGTGCCATCATGCAGGAAGCCGAAGCCAATCGTCAGTATGGAGAGCGAACCTTGGTTTTCATTGATGAAATTCATCGCTTTAACAAGGCTCAACAGGATGCCTTCCTTCCCTTTGTGGAGAAAGGAAGTATTGTCCTGATTGGCGCAACGACTGAAAATCCCTCCTTTGAAGTCAATAGTGCCCTCTTATCCAGAAGCAAGGTCTTTGTCCTTAACAAGCTTTCGGTTGAAGAAATGGTAGCTCTCATGACACGAATACTCAAGGACGAACGTGCCTTCCCTAATCAAACGATTGCTATTAGTCACGACAATTTGACCAAGATTGCTCTCTATGCTGACGGTGATGCCAGGATCGCTCTAAATACCCTGGAAATGGCTGTGCTCAACAGTAAAGAACAAGATGGTAGGGTGGAGGTGTCAGAGGCCATTATGGAAGAGCTTCTGGACAAGAAAATGCTCTTTTACGATAAGACAGGTGAGGAGCATTACAATATCATCTCCGCTCTTCACAAGTCTATGCGCAACAGCGATCCGGATGCAGCCATCTACTGGATGACTCGAATGCTAGATGGTGGCGAAGATCCGCTCTATATCGCCCGTCGCCTTATTCGTTTTGCCTCAGAAGACATAGGACTAGCTGACACTCGAGCTTTATCCCTTACAGTTGAGACTTTTCAGGCTTGTCAAATGCTAGGCTTGCCAGAGTGTGATGTGCATTTGACAGAAGCGGTGATTTATCTGTCTTTAGCACCTAAGTCCAATGCCGTCTACAAGGCACGCTTACGGGCAGCCAAGGATGTTAAGGATACGCAGAATGAACCGGTGCCCTTACATTTACGTAATGCAACAACTAAATTCATGAAGGAAGTCGGTTATGGTAAGGGTTACCAGTTGGCACATTTCTATGAAGATAAACTAACCACCATGCAGACCATACCAGATAATCTAGTGGGTCATACCTATTATCACCCAACGGAAGAAGGCAATGAGCGACGCTTCAAGGAACGCCTCAACTATATCAGAGACTGGCACCGAAAACATGATGGCAGTACTCAAGAGCCAAAACCAAGCGAAAACTAAGAAACTCAAAGAGCAAGAAGTTCATGTCACAAGGTTAGCTCGTTTGCTCCCCTATTAACTTCCTAACCAATTGGGACGCTCTAGCATTGATCATTTTATTTAAGGAGAAGTGATGAAACAATATATCGTTGATGCTTTTACAAATGAGGTCTTTAAAGGCAATCCAGCAGCTGTTTGTCTGGTGGACCGGTCATTAACGGAAGAGCAGATACTTGCTATTGCCAGAGAAAACAACTTATCTGAAACAGCCTTTATTGAACAAAAGCAACGGGATACAGTCTACGTTGGTTCACACCAGGAGGAGAGATTGATCTCTGTGGTCACGCAACCCTAGCTAGTGCCTTTGTTCTTTTACATTTGATTGATCCCCAAGCACAGGAAGTCACCTTTGATACCTTATCAGGCCCTCTAAAGGTCCTAAAAAAAGGAGACCTCTATGAACTGACCTTCCCAAGTTACAAATTATTGAAAACTCCTGTTACTAAGGCCATGACAGAGGCATTTGGGACCCAACCTAGCGCAGCCTACCTTGGGCGTGATCTGGTCTGCATCTTTGACCATGAAGACACTGTGAGAAACTACCAACCTAAGCAGGAGCAATTGGCACAGCTTCCGGGACTATTGCAACATATGACTAGTCAAGGGGAGGCTTATGATTGTCTTTCACGTAGCTTTGCGCCTAAACTTCTCATTAAGGAAGATCCTGTCTGCGGCTCAGGTCACTGTCACATTGTTCCATATTGGGCTAAGCAATTAGGGAAAAAAGATATTCTGGCATTTCAGGCCTCTGAACGCACAGGCATATTACATTGTCAGTATCAGGGAGAACAGACCAAACTGGCTGGTCAAGCTGTACTCTTTTCACAAGGAGAGATTTTCTTTTAACAGTCTATTTCCGTCAAAGGAAGTTATTGCAATAGTTAAGTCAATGTGCTTTTATGAATCATACAAGTGGGCTGAAGTAAACTGCTCCAGTTTTTTAACAATCACAAAAGAAGAAACTGATGACAAAAGCATTACTTGTGCTAACCAAGAATGACGGTTACACTGCTACAGATGAGGCAAGAGGAAGAGGGTTAGTAGAAGCAGTGGATCTGATCGTCAGTAAAAAGAGCTTTTTTCTAGTTTTGTCCAATGACTAGCACATAATCACCGGCCGAAGTCCCATATTTAATGGACAAGAGGCATAACTTTTAGTCCAAATTTAAAAAAATTCATTTTAGCCTTGACTGTAACCTAACGTTATAGTTTAAGCTAGGGATATCTTAAAAAAGGAAAGAAACGAAAATGAAAACACTCATCATACTCGCCCATCCCAACCTCGCTCAATCCAAGGTCAATCGCGCTTTGGCTCATGCTGCGTCACAAGTTGAAGAGGTTACTGTTCGTGACCTCTATGCCCTCTATCCCCATGGAAACATTGATGTCTTGGTTGAGCAGGCAGCTTTGCTTGATGCAGACCACATCGTTTTGCAATTTCCTATGTACTGGTATAGCACGCCAGCCCTTCTTAAGGAGTGGCAGGATCAGGTCTTAACCCACGGCTGGGCCTATGGAAGCAAAGGGAAAGCTTTAGTTGGTAAAACCATCAGCTTTGCGGTTTCAGTCGGTAGCCCAGAGACGGATTACCAGTCAGGACAATGTCAAGAACACTCAGTGGAAGACCTTCTCTTACCTCTTAAAATGACAGCCAAATATACCAACCTGATCTACACGGATACCTTTGTCACAGGAGGAGCCTTTACCATGACAGAGGAAGAAGTGGGTGAACAAGCTCACATTTATAAAGACTATTTACAAAATAAAGGAGCAAATCATGACCGATAAAGACATTCTCATTGAAACCCCGCATAACGCTAGAGACCGCTTCGCCCATGCTTTAGATGATGTAACTGCAGCAGAAGTGAATGCTTTTCCTGTTGAAAAGCTGGCTCTTGGTCTCAAATCTTTGTTCTGGTTGACTTGACATACCGTTCTGGTCATCAATGACCAGATTTTCCAGCTAGCTAGGAATCAGTCTGGACTGCTCAAGGCTGGCGGGACCGCTTTGACTTTGAGGAACCAGAGGGAACAGATATTTGGATGCTCAGCCTCGAAAAGGCAAAGGAAATTCAGGTGGCAGACGCTTAGGTCCTGCTGGATTATCTGAATGCTGCGGTGCAGATCTTTGATGTCTATCTGGCAGCCTTGGATGAAGCAGACTTGGCGGACATCATCGACACTTCCTATGTACCTGCTGTCACTTGTGGTATCCGGATTGCTTCAACTGTGGTCGATGCAGTCATGCACTTAGGTTAGTTGGGCTACGCCAGACGCTTGTTGGATAAGGAGGGAGAAGGATAGTATAGTCTTTTAGTACGGGACAGCGAGCGCAGGCTATTCTGGCGTATGGCAAGACGAGCTAACAAAGTAATAAGAGATAAACCAAACGACCATAACATTATAGAAAATACCGAGAGTTACTCAATTGACAGAGCTCTGGTATTTTTTCATTTTGCCATCTATTATCATTATACTTAAACAGCATCAAAAACTAACCAATGCCACATAGGAAGAAACTGGAAGAAAGAGATGCTTTCGCCTTGATGAAGTTCAAATAACTATTATTAAAAGTGATGCCAGAAATATAATAGTGAAGTAACAGGAACAAAAGTTTGCTTGGTGAAATTCATACAACACGGTAATAAAAGCGAGCCACTTTTCTCTATAAGAGGTTAATTTAAAAGAATAGGATGCTAAAGGCAAAAAATTAAAATCTTTTTTCTTGATGTTTTACCTATCAATAGGTAGAATATACTTATCAAAACGAAAGAGGTATAACAAAATGGAATTTTCACAAGTACTAAGCAATCGCGTATCTATCCGTGATTTTAAAGATCAAGCTGTTTCGGTTGAAGACTTGACCGCTATTATATCTGATGCCAAACAGGCTCCTTCTTGGGCCAATACGCAGCCTTGGAAGGTCTATATTGCTACGGATGATACTATGAAAGCTATCCAGAAAGCTCATTTAGCGTCTGCACAAGCAGGTGAAAAAGGTTATTCAGACCTACCTACCAAATCTCGCAAGGACTGGGGTGAACGTTCACTAGAGCATATGAATGCTTGGTTAGAGGCAATTGGAGAAGACGACACTATGGCCGGCTTTACCGAAGCGAACCAAGCCCTTTGGAATGCGCCAAGTATGGCCTATATCACCCTTCCTAAATCTGCTCCTGTTTGGTCTGTTTATGATGCTGGAGCCTTTGCTAATACCCTGATGCTTTCGGCTGCAAGCCGTGGTATTGATAGTATGGTGGCTTATGAAAATGTACGCTTTCCTCAGGAAATCCGGGATTATTTGCCTATTTCTGATGATGAAATCATAGTAGAAGGTATTGCACTTGGCTACCGTTCGAATGATAAGATTAACAGCCATACATCAGGTCGTGTTGATACGAATGAGATTCTCGTGATTAAATAAGGAGAAGGATTATGTCACGTCAAAAAGAAATCATGGACTTGGCCTTAACCTATATTCAGACACGTGGTGTCAATGGCTTTAGTTTTGCGGATCTAGCTGACGATATCGGGATTAAAAAAGCCAGTATTCATTATTATTTCAAAAGCAAGGCGAACCTGATTGAAGCAGTGCTGGAAGCCTATTATACAGCTTATTTTGACCGTTTAAAGACTGGAGAAACGGGACAGAGACTGGATGATTTGCGTTTCTTTACATCCATTTACCGTGAGAATCTTCCGCAAGACAAGGTTTGTCTGTGTACAGATCTGAGTATGGAGACTCGACATTTGGATGATGAGGTTAATGAGATGGTTGGTCAATTTTTCAGGGATAATGTGAGCTGGTTAAGTCGCTACATGAAGAATGATGAAGCTGAACGATTTTATGCAACTATACAGGGGGCCCAAGTAATGGCTAGAAGTCTAGGTGTAGATTATTTTGATGCCGTGGTCGAGCAGGAGTTGAATAAGATCTAAGAGGTTTTTCCGAGGTTTTTCCTATGAAGTATATTATTGTAAGTGGGGCTTAGCTGAATTATATGCTGCTCACCGTTTATCTAAACAGGAGCATGATTATATTCTTTTGGAGGCTAATAATCACGGGGGCGGTCGTGCTTCTGGCTGAACAATCAAATCACTTGGAAACTTTAATTTTAAATAGAAAAGAACAGGGAAACAACATAAATACAACTGAACTGACACCCCATCTCCAATTGAAAGAACGCGTTGATACTTTCTCAACACTGGCAGATACCAAGGACGTTGACCAACAACTTCAACTCTTTACAGAAGATGCAGTGGTGGCCTCATATGTCAATGGGGAAGCAGTAGCCAGTTTTGAAGAGCGTGAAGCCATTGGTCAAGCCTTTTTAACTACCTTGACCTCTTCCACACGGTTTACCATATCAATGGTAAACAAACTCTAGATTTTAAAGATGAGGAGCATGCCACAGGCATCTCTTATTGCCGGGTCGTCTTGATTAGAGAGGAAGAGGGTAAGGATAATGTGTTGACACAAGGGGGACGTTATTATGATAGCTATGTCAAAGAGGACGATCAGTGGTTGATTGCAGATCGTAAATCCTATTTCATGTGATCTAAGACAGACAATATTGACAAATAAAATAAGAAAGCGTGACCTTATGACAGATACAGAAAATATTATTGCCCTTCAAGCAGAGATTTGGGATAACATACTCGCTCGAAATACCAAGCGCTTGAGAGAAATTTATCCACAAGACCATCTCTTTCGCCATGTAGACGGTTATTATCAGATCCTGGACGAATATCTATCCACTCTAGCTAGTGGAACTTTCCGTTACTACACTTATGAACCCGTCAAGGAAACAGTTACCTTTGTTGATGATAGCCATGCTATTCTCCATAGCCGGGCTAAGAGTGATGCCCGTATCTACGGCATGCATAAGGTTTGGCGCATAGACTTCAAGCTAGGTTTTAAAAAAGTAGGCGGCCGCTGGGTGCCAGCCAATGAGGATGAAGTCGGTCTGTAAGATATGGAAAATAGATGACAAAACTACTGAATGTTTACAACCTAATTGGTCCTTTGGTTTTATGTTGATTTCAAACCTTTTCAGGAGTAAAATAGAAGACAAATAAAGCTAGAAAAGGGATAGGTTATGACAGATAAACACTACACTCCAAATCTCGATCATTTATTTAAAACAGATTCTGAGCTTAAGACGATCATTGAGCAATTTGCCTTTGCTGAGGTGCCAGCGGATACCCCTAACCTAGATAATCGCAGACGCTACTTGTCTCATTTGGCTGTGCTTTTGGGCAGTCAGGCAGTGGATCTCTTCTCAGTGGTCCTGCCTGCAGCATTGAAAAATGATGTAACCCCACGTGAAGCTAAGGAAGTTATTTATCAAGCGGTAGCTTATCTGGGCCTTGGTCGTGTTTATCCCTTCATTGAAGCCAGCAATGCTGTCTTTAAGGCTATGGGGATTGACTTGCCACTTGATCCAGCTGGTGAGATTGAGCTTGGGACGCGTTTGGAAAAAGGTGAAGCCGCACAAGTGGCTATTTTTGGTGAAGGGATGCGAGAGTTTGCTGACCATGGCGATGAAGCGAGTCCGCACATTAATAAGTGGCTGGTGGATAATTGCTTTGGCGATTATTACACCCGGACCGGATTGTCTTATGCAGCGCGTGAGCTCATGACCTTCTGTTACCTCTATGCCCAAGGAGGCTGTGAAAATCAATTGCGAGCACACACCGCAGCTAATTTCAAAAACGGCAACAACGCTGCCCTCTTGATTGATGTGGTCTCCGCCAATGTCCCTTACATGGGTTACCCACGCAGTCTAAATGCGCTAGCGATTATCAAGGAAGTAGTTGAAAATCAAGGAGAATAAATCATGAAATATAGAGACAAAGAAACATTTGACAAGGCCAATCACTTTGGCACAGGGGATTTTAACGAAGCCTATGCCCAATATTTTAGTGGGGATTCCTTCCTAAATAATCTTGGTGCTACCGAAGACGGTAGTCTCGTCTTTCACAATGTGACCTTTGAACCTGGTTGCCGTAATGACTGGCACATCCACCACGCCAGCAAGGGCGGGGGACAAATCCTCATCTGTACCGCTGGTGAGGGCTGGTACCAAGCAGAAGGAGAAGAAGCGGTTCCCCTTAAAGAAGGCTCTCTCATTATCATCCCGGCCAATGTCAAACACTGGCATGGTGCTAAGAAGGATTCTTGGTTCAGCCATATTGCTCTTGGTGTGCCTGGACAAGATCTTTCCAATGAATGGTGTGAGCCTGTTAGTGATGAAGAGTATGGACGATTGGCAGATTAATCTTAAGAGTTCCGTAGAACTCTTTTATTTGTGTTGTGATAATGAATTTTTTAGATGGGTTGCTATATGGTGAAATTTGCTATAATAATGATTAAAGAAAGGAAAATATCGTGAATAAAAATAATATTGTCATGGACAAGGAACGCCTAGGAGCCTTTATTGATGCAGTTTTGGCCATTATCATGACCATTTTGATTTTGGAGTTGGAAAAGCCAAAAAGCTTTGACTGGCAGGGGCTTTGGGAATTGCGCATGAATTTTTTTGCCTACGGTCTTTCTTTTTTCTGGCTGGGAGCCATGTGGGTCAATCTGCATGCTTCTTCGCATTTGATTAAAAAAGTCAGTCAAAAGACGGTTTGGTCGGCCATAGTCATGCTCTTTTTCTCTTCTTTTTTCCCTTATACGACACAATTGATTGCCACACATTTTAATAATGGAGTGATGCAGGCTTTTTATGGGATTATCGTTCTGCTGATTTCTCTGTCCGTCATCTGCTATTACAGAACACTTGAGGAAGCCAATCCGACAGAAGCCATTAGGGCACTTAATCTAGGGAGGATCAGCTGGATGAAGTGGGATATGGGCATTAAGCTTATCGGACTTTTCTTATCTCTCACTATTTTTCCAGCCGGTGTCGGTTTATCTGTTCTTATAACCCTTTTAGTGATTGTAATCCCTAATCAATTTCGTTGATATAAAACAATACTTGGGAATCAATTTTGTTTGAAAAAAACAGCCTGTTGTTGTGCCAGTTAGTGAATGAAAAGGAGTCAAAATGAAAAAAACGATTAAGCTGGTTGCCGTTGATATAGACGGAACCTTTGTGCGTTCGGACTACACTTATGATATTCCCCGTTTTAAGCGGATTCTTGCTGCCATGACAAAAGCAGGTTGTCAGTTTGTAGTGGCAAGCGGTAATCAATATTATCAGCTGAGGGATTTGTTTCTGGATTATGATGAGGCATTGTCTTTTGTAGCTGAAAATGGCGCCTTTGTCAAAGACCATAAGGACGTGATTTTTACAGCTAATATGCCTAAAAAAACGGTTGATGCTGTTATTGATGTCTGCCGCCAATACCCTGAGATTAAAAATGTCCTGTGTGGTCTCGAGAGTGCCTACTGCGAGCGGGGAACGGTCAGCCAGAACTTTTATGAACTGACCAATCATTACTACCATCGTCTCCAGTGGGTGGATGATTTTAAGGCTGTTGAGGACACCATTTTAAAGTTTGCTCCGACTGTCCCAGCTGATAAAACTGATGATTATTATGACCTGTTTCAAGAAAAGCTGGCTGGGGAAATTGTCCCAACCACCAGCGGTCATGGCTCAATTGACTTAATCGTTCCGGGCTGTCACAAGGCATCTGGTCTGAAACGTTTGGCTGAGCGCTGGGAGATAACACCAGCTGAATGTATGGCCTTTGGCGATGGCGGCAATGATATTGAGATGCTGACATACTGTGCTGAAAGCTATGCCATGGCTAATGCGGCTGAAAATGTCAAACAGGCAGCAAAATATACCTGCCCGTCTAATGAAGATGACGGTGTGCTGGTGACTTTAGAAAAGCTCTTTTTGTAATTTGAAGAGAGCATTAGGAATAAGACATTAAAAAACAGGATTCATCTGACTATTGGGACTAGCTCAAAAAAGAAATCCTGTTTTTTTAAGGAAAAGCGCTGCATTGCTGACAAGCTGAAAGGCTCAAGAAAATATAAAACGCTGTTAAAAAAATCCTTGTTTTGCCTGATTTGGTAGATTTATTTAAGAGAGGTCTGAACTTTTTCAATCAGATTTTGCCATTTATAAAGATTGGCTTTTTTTAGCAGAAAATAAAATTGAGCAGTTGCCAGTCTTTCAGATAAGGGTATAATCTTGTAACTAGGGTCTTTTGGCGGTGCTGCAACGGTGGAAATAAAAGTGGGAAAAGTTCCCATGTTAGCAACATCCGTAAAAGCAGCAGTGTTTTCCATATAGAGAAAATTAGCTGACGGAATCTGACTTTTGACCATTTCCGTCCAAAAACCAATGTCACTTAGCAAGAGGATATTCTGTCCTGCTAGATCGGCAAAGGTCAGCTGACTGCGATTGGCTAACGGATGACTCTTGGGCAGCCTCATAGACAGCGTTTCAGAAAAATAAGTCTGATAGGTCAATTGGTCATTTCTGTTTGGCTGATGGGTAATGACCAGATCATACTGATCAGCCAGCAGTCCAGCTAGTAGCTTTTCTTCACTGTTTACCAGTTCGGAAGTAATTTCAAGCTTTGGAAACTTTTCTTTTAACTTTGGCAGCAGCAAGTAAAAGGGACCGGGAGCTATAGAGGCTAGATGAAGACTGGTCTGATGGTTGGCCTGCTCTCTAACGGCTGATACCATTTCTTTTTGCAGAGCCAAGATTTTCTGAGCATATTCTGCCAGCAGGCGCCCGTTTTCGTTAAAGTCTGTTTTATTTTTTTGACGGATAAAAAGCGGCACTCCGACCATTTCTTCTAATTTTTGCATGGATTGACTAAGAGCCGGCTGGGAAATAAAAAGTTCTTCAGCAGCAGCTGACAGAGTGCCGGTTCTATAAAAAGTTAGCAGCTGTTCCAGTAAGTAGGGATTGATCATAATAGTCTCCAATCTGACTGATTTACTATAAGATTTCATTATACCATAATAAGCAGATTCTATTGTACTTTTAATCGGTTTAGCTGTAAAATACTACCATCAATGAATAAGGAGACTTAATATGCAAACAATTACTTTAAATAATGGGATTCAAATTCCTCAACTTGGTTTTGGTGTCTTCCAAGTTCCCGATTTGAAACAGGCTGAAGATGTCATTTCGATCGCTCTTAAAGCAGGCTACCGCCATATTGATACAGCGGCCGCTTATATGAATGAAGAAGCAGTCGGAGGAGCTGTCCGTAAGTCTGGTCTTCCTCGTGAGGAAGTCTTTATCACCAGTAAGCTCTGGGTTCAGGATTTTGGCTATGAGAAAGCGAAAAAAGCTATCCAAACTTCCTTGGACAAGCTAAACCTAGACTATATTGACCTTTACCTGCTTCACCAGCCAGTTGGGGATTATATCGGTGCTTGGCGGGCTTTGGAAGAAGCTTATAAGGCTGGAAAGATAAAAGCTATCGGTGTGTCCAACTTTTATCCAGAACGTCTGGCTGATTTTTGTGAGACAGTTGCTATTCAGCCGACAGTTAATCAGGTTGAAACCCATCCTTTCTTCCAAAGAGAGGACTTGTTGGCAGTAGCCAAGGAATATGATGTGGCTATCGAAGCTTGGGGGCCTTTTGCTGAAGGAAAATTTGGTATTTTTTCACATCCCGTGCTGACTAAGATCGGTGAAAAATACGGCAAGACAGCAGCCCAAGTTGCTCTTCGCTGGAATTTGGATCGCGGTGTCATTGTCCTGCCTAAGTCTGTAACCCCAGAGCGCATTGAAGCCAACATTGATGTCTTTGATTTCAGCTTAGACGAAAAAGACAAGCAGGAGATCGCAGCTCTGGACATGGGCCACAGCGAAATTGTCAATCATTACGATCCAGCCTTCATCAAGATGCTGCATAGCTTTAAGATTCATGATTAGGCGGGCTTAGCGAGAAAAGAATGAAGGCAATAATTTTGAAGCAATTTTTCAGTAAAAGCAAGGGCTTTTAACTCCATTTTCAGCTAAAAAAGATAAATACACTCATGGCGCTAGTTAATTTTAACTATAGAGAAAAAGCCCAATTGGACGATACTGTAAGTGACTGAACAAACAGGAGATTATCCAAATGAGTCACTTACAGTATATCGGCTTAAAATGAGATAGATAACAACTGTCAAAAGTCTGTCATCTGCTCTATCAGAACTATTGTCCAAATCCGATAAAACACCGTCATAAGGAGAACTACTATGCAATACACACATTTAGGAAATACCGGACTTGAAGTATCAAAGCTTTGTCTAGGCTGCATGAGCTTTGGCGATGCCAGCCGCGGTTTTCAGTCTGGCTGGCTCTTGAATGAAGAAGATAGCCGTGTCATCATCAAGAAAGCTTTGGATTCAGGCATTAATTTTTTTTGATACGGCTAATATCTATGGTTTTGGAACCAGTGAAGAAATTTTGGGCCGTGCCATTCGTGACTTCGCAAAGCGTGAGGAAGTGGTCATCGCAACCAAGCTCTTCTTTGGTGACAGTGTCTTCGGTTCCGATGCCAAACCAGCTCCCAATACGACTGGACTTTCTCGTAAGGCAATTTTCAATCAGGTAGAAGCCAGTCTCAAGCGTCTGGGAACAGACTACATCGACATTCTCTATATCCATCGCTGGGATTATAAGACACCGATTGAAGAAACTATGCGGGCCCTGCATGATCTGGTTCAGTCGGGCAAGGTCCTCTATCTGGGAGCTTCGGCTATGTATACTTGGCAGTTCCAAAAAGCTCAGTATATTGCAGAGAAAAACGGCTGGACCAAGTTTTCTGTTATGCAGAACCACTACAATCTCATCTATCGGGAAGAAGAGCGGGAGATGATTCCTTTCTGCAAGGACTCAGGTGTGGGGCTGGCGCCATATAGTCCGCTGGCGGCAGGCCGCATCGTCCGTGATTGGGATGCCGACACCGCCCGTAGTAAGACTGATCAGGTCAATAAGGGCAAATACGACAACTCTCGTGAACAGGATTATCCTATCGTTCAGCGAGTAGCCGACTTGGCTGGTAAGTATGGCAGAACTCGGGCCCAAATCGCCTTAGCCTGGCTCTGGCAAAAAGGCATTGACAGTCCTATCATGGGTGTCACTAAAGAAAAATACTTGGATGATTTCCTCGGTGCCTTTGATGTCAAACTGACAGATGAAGATATGGTCTATCTGGATGAACTTTATCAGCCTCATCCGGTGGTTGGGGCTTTGTGATATTCAATAAAAATCAAAATCACTACCTAAGTGGTTTGATTTTGTGGAAAAAAGCTAGCTCTACTTGGACAAGCCTTGATTTTCAAACTCTTCTTCATACAGCTGGGCCTCGACCTCCTCGACAAAGGCTTGCTCGGTTGCCGTTTGGTCGTGGCGGTCTTTCCAAATCAAGTGGAATTCTTCATCACCATTTTCATCTAAAGGAAGAAAACGGAGTTTAGAATTATCCACGATACAGTCCAGACAGAGGGCGATACCCACTCCTGCTTGAACCAGACGGCTGGCAGTATAGAGGAGATTGTAGCTAGCAACGATGCGGTAATCGTAGTTGGCAAAGGCAGTTTTATCAATGTCGGTCTGGCTAGACACAATCAGGGGATAGGCCACGATGTCTTCCAAAGTCAGCTTGTCCAACTGTGTCAGAGGGTGCTCAATCGGAACAAGTACGCCCCAGCGATCTTGTCTGGGCAATTTCAGATTCTGGTATTTGCTGGGAATGCTGCGTCCGAAAATCAAGCCAAAATCCAGCGTGCCCGTGTCTAAGCCTTCGTAGACCATATCTGCATTGCCTGCCTGAAAGTGTAGATGAACCTGCGGGTAGAGCTCCAGCATGCTCCGGGATGCCTGAGCAATCAAGTCAAAACTGGCTGTCTCAGCCGTCCCTATAAAAAGGTCGCCGCCAATATCGCCCTTGCGGGTCAGATTTTCCTCAGTTTTATTGACCAAGGCCAAAATTTCCAAAGACCGATTGTAGAGATACTGGCCATCCTCGGTCAGCTGGAGTTCCCGGCTGGAGCGGCGGAAAAGGGTCACGCCCAGCTCTTCCTCCAAGTCCTTAATCTGTCGGGACAAGGTCGGCTGGGTGACCAAGAGTCGGTCCGCAGCACGCGTGATATTTTTCTCCTGAGCAATGGTGACAAAGTAGTTGAGAACACGGATATCCATAGCAGCTCCTTATCAAATATTTCTGAAACCAGTATAGCATAAAATGCCTAATAAGCATAGAAACCATAAAAAAGAAGCATTGGATTATATTTTGTACAAGAGGTATAATAAAATCATCAATAAAGAAAAGAGAAATATGATGACAGAAACAATCAATTTTACGAAAGAATGGGACAAGACTTTTACACTTTCAGACCAAGTAAACCACGAGAAAGTAACCTTTACCAATCACTTTGGAATGACTCTGGTAGCTGACCTTTATAAACCAAAAGGTGTAACCGGTAACCTTGCAGCCCTAGCGGTTTCAGGTCCTTTCGGTGCGGTCAAAGAGCAGTCTTCTGGGCTCTACGCTCAAGAAATGGCTAAGCGTGGTTTTTGACCATCGCTTTTGATCCATCCTATACAGGAGAATCAGGAGGCTTCCCACGCTACATGCAGTCGCCTGATATCAACACAGAAGACTTCCAAGCTGCTGTTGACTTTCTTATGAACCATGAACAAGTGGATGCTGACCGTGTTGGGATCATTGGTATCTGTGGTTGGGGCGGGATTGCTCTCAATGCTGCTGCCATTGATCCTCGTATTAAGGTAACGGTCGCCTCTACCATGTATGATATGTCACGTATCGCTGGCAATGGTTATTTTGATCAAGCCGATAATGAAGAAGCACGCTACCAAGCTCGTCTGGCTCTGGCTAAGCAACGGACCGCTGACGCTAAATCTGGCGACTATGCCCTAGCTGGCGGTGTGCCAGATGTCCTGCCTGATGATGCGCCGGACTTTGTCAAAGATTACTATGCTTACTACAAACAGCCACGCGGCTACCATGCTCGCAGTCTTAACTCCAACGGCGGCTGGGCTGTTCAGTCCAATACTAGTTTTTTGAACACCCGCTTTTTACACTATATTGATGAAATTCGAAATAGCGTCCTCATCGTCCATGGAGATAAGGCTCACTCTTACTATATGGGTAAAGATGCCTTTGCAAAACTCACTGGTGACAATAAGAAAATGATTACCGTAAAAGGTGCCAGTCACACCGATCTCTATGACCAGCTGGATATCATTCCATTTGATCAGATAGAGGCTTTTATCAAAGAGAATATGTAAACACTGCTTATTTGGATACTAATTTTGATTACAATATTTATCAGGACCTCAATTTAATAAAAAGTATCATTTAGCAAGACAAAGAAAGTTATTATTAGAAAGAGAGATATCATGACAAAAAAACATATTGGGATTCTTACAGGATTTGCTGCAGCTATTTTCATAGCAGTAGTCTGGTACTTCAACTTTCGACCTGTAACTCTCAAAGCAGATACCTATGTCCAATCAAGCAGGCCTACTATTTTTTTCCATGGTTACGGAAGCACGAGCAATGCCGAAAAACACATGGCCAATGCTGCAAAAAAGAAGGGGGTAACCAATACCATTGTTGAGGCCAATGTTGCAAAAGACGGCAAGGTAACCATGAAAGGTTCTATTTCCAAAGACGCCATCAATCCGATTGTTCTTGTCAATTTCGACAATAATCGAGGGGCTAGTACCCAAGACCAAGGGGACTATGCCTACGCCGTGGTTAAGGCCCTTCAAGACACCTATGGGATCACTGAGATGAACATGGTCGGCCACTCCTATGGCAATATGGCCATTGTCTATTATATGCTTCAGCATGGTACGGACTCTAGTCTTCCCAAATTGGTTAAACAAGTGGATATTGCAGGTCATTTCAATGGGATTATTGGCATGGACGAACCAGACAATGTCACTCTGGATGATCAAGGTAAACCATCAAGTATGACGGACTCCTATCAGGAACTCTTGAACCTTGGAGACCACTATCCTCAAGGTCAGGTCGGTGTACTCAACATTTATGGGAATACTGGTAACGGTAGTGACGAGAGCGTGACCAATTTGTCCAGCCAATCATTAGCCTACCTCCTTAATGGGCATGTCAAGTCTTATCAGGAAAAGAAATAACAGGACCGGACGGCCAACACAGCAAACTTCATGAAACATCCAAGGTAGATGATGTGCTTATTCCATTTGTTTGGGGGAAATAATAAGTTTAGGAATAGAATTGGTCAGCTAGAGGCGGAAAGTCGATAAATACAATAAGTCTGTACCAATCATCTATTTGGGATTTCTATGAAATCTATGCCAGTGAAACTGCCTGCGCCAGTCACCAAGAGATCTAGCATTTTAAGGCTTGTATCACAGACCTCATAGATTTACTAGTGGCTAAAGAGTTGCTGGATTTAACCAATGATGTCATGATCACTCAGGAAAAAATACAGTAGAAAAACGATAGCAGGTGTTCTTGCTATCGTTTTATGCTATATTTGAAAACGAGCTCTTTTATTTAAAATTCCAATCCGTTTTCCCTTTCTTAGCAATAGTTCGCCGAGTGTAGAAGATTGAAAAATGGCTTTCAAGCGCTAGGACCATGATAGTCGTTATGACAATCACAATAGTCGGTTGTTTGTTAAAGAAGAGGCTAGCCATCATACCCAAGATGAAAATCAGTGCTTGAATCAGGTAATACTTGCTGTCAAAGCGTAAATAATCCTTGTTGTGCTTGCTGTTTGCTAGAACTGCCCATTGGAAAAGTCCTAATCCTAGATAGAAAAAGCTGGTCGCAAAGAGATGGTTGACTTCTGGATTGACCAAGAAACTCATGGAAACGGTGACCATAATCAAGCCAATAAAGATAGGATAGTGACTGTAAATAAGGAAGATTCCTTTGGTATTAGCTTCCTCGTCAAGGGCGTGGTCAAACTGTCCAAAATAATAGAGGAAGAGGGTCGCCATAATGAGGAAGAAGAGAACAGAGTTCAGAGAAAAGTTCTCTACTGTAAAGAAGTCAGCAATGCCCATGATCATCTCACCAAAAGTGATGATGACTAGCAGCGAAATGCGCTCAATTAGGTGAGGGAGATTCACTTCAAAGTGGCTGGTTTTTCGGTTGAGGAATAGCGGCATGATAAAGGTGACAAGGATGCCAGTCAGATAGAATTGCAAGCCTATGTTCATCGGAAGAAGGGCAGCCAGATAAACTGCTATCGTACGTAGACCAGTCATGACCAGAAATCCTTTGATAATCTTTTTATCTTCCATCATAGAGGTCGGACTTCGGTATTCCACAAGATACTGGATAAAAAGAGTCAAGGTCAGGGTCCCAACTGTCCAACAAAAGGCATGAAAGTACCCTTGCCAGTCATTGGTCACCATATTTGAAATCAAAAGCAGCATGGCCATGTCAACAAACATGACAATTATATTGAGAAGGGAGTTTTTACCATAACGATTGGTAAAGACCGTCTGAATCATCCAGTTATTAACGAGTACCAAGAGGGTAATTAAAAAAGCTCCAATAGCCTCCCAAGAAAGCACTCCGTGATGGAGGTGGTGGATGAGGGCCGTTGTTTTAGAGATAGCGTAGACGAAGACTAGATCATAAAAAAGCTCGGTAAATTCGACCCGCTTATGTTTGATAAGATTTGTCATGGGTATTCCTTTCCTATTTTTTAACCTTCTCATTTTACCAAAAATCCTCCGGTCTGGGAAGGGCGAGGCAGGCCTTACATGGCAGTTTACTGCCTATAGCTGCTTTGGAAAAGTTTTGAACTCCATACCTTTCATCTATAGTAACGATAGAAAATAAGTATTGGTTATTTTGTTCTGTTTGCCTTATAATCATGATAAGAAGAAGGAGGACAAGGTGATGACTGATTTACTGAGCAGACTGCTGGATAAGGATGAGATTGTGACAGGTGATGCCCTTTTTAAGGAGATTCATGAGGTCAAGGCGCAAAATGAGCCCTTGATAGCAGAGCTCAACACAGGCTATAAGACGGCAGACCAGGTGCGAGAGCGTATGAAGCTGATAACAGGCCAGGAGCTTGACCGTTCTACTAGTATTTCCCTGCCTTTTCAGACCGACTTTGGCCGTCATATCCGCTTGGGCAGGGATGTTTTTATCAATAAGGAGGCCTTCTTTGTTGATTTGGGGGGGATTACTCTGGAAGACAGGGTTCTGATTGGGCCGCGCGTGACCCTGATTACGGTCAATCATATACTGGATCCGGCAAAGCGCTGTGGGCTGGCGGTCAAGCCCATCCTCATCCAAAAAATGCCTGGCTGGGGGCTGGGGTGACAGTACTTCCCGGGGTGACCATCGGTGAAAATGCCGTTGTCGGAGCCAACAGCACTGTAACCAAAGATATGCCAGCCAATACCATCGTTGCTGGGACACCAGCTAGGATTCTCAAATCTTTGTCAGAGATTGACTAGTTCATTTTATTTGTTAGAATAAAAGAATAGACAACCTTTGCGACAAGGAGAAAAAGGATGGAAAAACAAATTCAGTACAAGTGGGCCAGTCTGGGCACTGGCGTGATTGCTAACGAATTGGCTCAGGCCATGGAGGCCTTGGGCGGAAAGCTCTATTCCGTAGCCAACCGGACCTATGACAAGGGTCTGGCCTTTGCGGAAAAATACGGGATTGACAAGGTTTACGAGACGATTGACCAGGCCTTTGAAGACCCAGAAGTAGATATTATCTATATCTCAACGCCCCACAATACCCATATCGGCTACCTGCGCAAGGCTCTGGCAGCTGGCAAGCATGTTCTTTGTGAAAAATCCATCACTCTCAACAGTCAGGAATTGGAGGAGGCTATTCAGCTGGCGGAAGACTATCATGTCAAATTGGCGGAGGCCATGACTATTTTCCATATGCCCATCTATCGCAGACTGAAGGAAATCGTTGACAGCGGCAAGCTGGGCCCTCTCAAGCTTATCCAAATGAACTTTGGTTCTTATAAGGACTATGACATGACTAACCGTTTCTTCAACCGAAATCTAGCTGGAGGAGCGCTCTTGGATATTGGAGTATATGCCCTATCCTTTGTGCGTTGGTTTATGACGTCAAGTCCGGATCAAATGCTGTCGCAGGTGCAGCTGGCACCAAGCGGTGTCGATGAGCAGGCAGGGATTCTCCTGACCAATGCGCAAGGGGAGATGGCGACAGTCACCCTCAGTCTCCACGCCAAGCAGCCCAAGCGAGGCACCCTTGCCTATGACAAGGGCTATATCGAGCTCTATGAGTATCCACGAGGCCAGAAGGCTGTCATCACCTATACAGAGGACGGCAGCCAGGAAGTCATTGAAGCTGGTGAAACGGCCAAGGCCCTGCAATACGAAGTCTTGGACATGGAAGCAGCAGTGGCTGGTCAAAATGACCAGCTCTATCTGGACTACAGCCGGGATGTCATGAGCATCATGACCCAGCTCCGAAAAGACTGGGGTCTGATATATCCCGAAGAGGAAGCCTAGGAAAGTCCCTATCAAGAAAGCAGAAAGTGAGAAGAGTCTAAGGACTGTTCAAGGATACAATCATATCCTGGACCCAGACCAGCGTCGTGGCTTGGAAGTCAAACCCATTCATATCCAGAAAAATGCCTGGCTGGGGGCTTGACGGTCCTGTCGGGTGTGACCATTGGTGAGAATGCTGTCGTAGCAGCAAACAGCACCGTGACCAAGGATGTACCAGCCAATACTATCGTTGCTAGGACATCGGCGAGGGTAATCAAGACACTGTCATAAAATATGTTATAATTGAAAGAAAAAGGAGATACACATGACCTTAACATTTGAAACCTACCCACAAATCGAACGCCAATCTGTCCGCTTTGCCAATCGCTACGGAATCGAACTGGCAGGCGACCTCTACTTGCCAGAAAACTACGCAGATAAGAAAAATCCTGCCCTCGTTGTGACTGGACCATTCGGAGCGGTCAAGGAGCAGTCCGCTGGTCTCTACGCACAGGAACTGGCGACCTATGGCTTTGTTGCTCTTGCTTTTGACCCGTCAAATACAGGTGAAAGTGGTGGCGTGGCTCGTAACGTCGCCTCACCAGAACTCTTCACAGAAGATTACAGCGCAGCAGTTGATTTCCTCGGTAGTTTGACTTACATTGATCGCGAAAAAATCGGAGCGCTGGGTATCTGTGGTTTGTCTGGTATGGCTTTGACAGCAGCATCTATTGATACTCGTATCAAGGCGGTGGCAACTTCTGTTATGTATGATATTTCTCGTTCCGTTTCAGAGGGGGTCGGCGGTATGATGACCCCAGAGCAAAAGGAAAACTTCAAAGACTTCCTTGCTCAGCAACGTTGGAACTTAGTTGACGGTGGAGACCATGTGACTGGTCCGCACGAGCCGATGTTTGATGAGAACAATCAAGTCATTCACACGCACGGACTTCCTGACCAGCTCCCTGAAAATCCTCATCCAGTCCTCGCTGCCTTTTACGACTACTACAAGACACCTCGTGGCTGGCACGAAAACTCTGTTAACTCAACAGGTGCTTGGGAGTCCACTACACCTCTGCCATTTCTCGCTTTCCCTCAGTACACAGCCATTTCAGAGATTGCACCCCGTCCTATTCTTTTCATTACTGGTGAACATGCCCACTCACGCTATTTCCCAGAGCAGGCAGCTGCACAAGCTGGCTACAATGCTGAGTTGGTTGTCGTGCCAAATGCAGACCATGTAGACTTGTATGACAAGAAAGACTTGATTCCATTTGCCGAGCTGGCAGACTTCTATACCAAAGCCTTTGCATAAATATAATGCCTGAGACCAAGCGTGTCTCGGATTTTCTTTTGCTCTAACTATGTCTAAAAAGCATTTTATTTATATTGTATAGGTATTGGTAATATTATAAAACCTCCTGTATAATAAGTCTTGTAAGTCAGCTATGACTTGAAAAAAGAAATGAGGAATAAACATGAAAAAATTAAGCAAAAAAGGTCTTTGGACAGTCATTGGCGGAGTCAGTTTGGCAGCGGCACTTGCTGGTGGGACTTACTATTATGTGTCTCAGCAGGGTCGGTCTGCTGGCGACACCATTAGCAGCTCTGCTATTTCACAAAGCAATCAAGGAGGAAGTCAAGTGAGCGGTCAATATCAGGTGGAAACACGAGAAATTTCTTATGAAAGTAATGGCAACCGTATCTATGGTGTAGCGCGAATTCCCAAAAAGGCTGGGCGAGTTCCCACAGTGCTCTTTGCCCATGGTTTTGGCGGAAATCATGAGCAAGAAAGTACCCTTCAGCAACGTCTGGCAAAGAGCGGTATTGCTGTTTATGCGATTGACTTTGCGGGCGGGACAGGCTACAGCCCAGGACAAAGTGAAGGTGAGATGACAGACATGTCCGTTCTTACAGAACAAAAAGATTTGGAAGGAGCATTGAAAACCATGCACAAACAAAGCTTTGTTGATACCAGCAATATCTTCTTGTTAGGTGCTAGCCAAGGCGGTGTCGTTTCTTCATTGACAGCTGTTGCAAATAGCAGTCATATTCGTGGTTTAGCTTTGCTCTATCCTGCTTTTTCTCTCATTGATGATGCTCATAAGCGCTTTGACAATGAAGATGCAATTCCTGATACTTATAATCTGATGGGATTAACAGTCGGTCGTCGTTATTTTGCAGATGTTTGGAATATGACTATCTTTAATGAAATATCTAAATATAAGGGGCCTGTAAGTATTTTCCATGGGACTGCTGATGATTTGGTACCAATGTCTTACGAAGAACGAGCTAGCCGTACTTTCCCGCATGCGACTCTCACACGTATTGAAGGTGGAGGTCACGGTTTTTCAACAGCTATCCAGAAGAAAATTGCACCACGGATTATTCGCTTTGTCAAAGATAATAGGCATTGATAATTATGTGGAAATTAATATTAAGTAAAGCCTTTCTCTTTTAGTATGTTTAAAAAAGTGATAGTCTTTCTTGATTTTCCTTCTTGAAAATCAAATAATAATCCATCTTGGCAGATGAGTCTGCCAAAGGACGAATAATTTTATGAGGCGGTTTACCCTCAACAGCGTTCATAATATCAGAAGTAAAGTGAAGATGATAGTCAGCATTAGCGATGCTTTTAAAAGCTAAAAAATCCTCCATCAAAAGGTAGTTAGACTTTGGCATTGCCTGTTCACAGATGGTTTTCCAAATGCCAATTTCTTTGTAGAGTAATCAATTTTCGCCATCTAAATCTTTGAAAGTTATTTTTTCTTTTCGAACCAGTGGATGCTCAGAGTTCATGCAGATTTGAAGATTTTCTGGACACAGTGGCTATGGCCATTTTCACGTCTTAGTTTTCAGGTTCAAATCTTTAGCAGTTCCTCTCAACAAACTGTTGGCAGAAATCTGAATCTCATCAAGGTCCGCTCCTGTTATTTCCCTAATCAATTTTTGAGGCAGGGATGATCTTATCTCAGTGGATGATTTTACGCGAACCTTAAAATAGAAAGAGCGAAGAAAATCGCAATTGCTAGTTACTCTCATTTTAGCTTATTAGAATACGAAAAAGTGCTTTTTATATTTGTTACATTGACAAGAAACACAAATCTAATGAATTCTGACAAAAAGCATCCTCCTTTTTATACTTAATATGTTAGAAAAATAAAGAAAAGGGTTTGTAACGTATATGTTATCGCTTTTGTAGCATTATAAAGCTATAATGTTGAACTAATAAAAGGAGGGAATCTTATGGAAACCAAACGACGTTACAAAATGCACAAGGTTAAAAAGCACTGGGTGACAGTAGCTGTTACCTCTAGCTTGATTACTTTGAGCAGTACAATGCTGGGAGTTTCTGCTTCCGCAGAGACGGAATCGCAGACCTCAGATAAAGTTGTAACTCAAAAAAGTGAGGATGATAAGGCGGCATCTGAACCCAGCCAAACAGATGCTCAAAGAAGCGAGCAGCCACAAACAGCTCAAACACAGGCTCAAAGTCAAACAAACA